>CAKVVS010000001.1:0-24956 GCA_934834395.1 Parahaemophilus parainfluenzae
GGTATCT
This sequence comes from Parahaemophilus parainfluenzae, assembly GCA_934834395.1. Lineage (GTDB taxonomy): Bacteria > Pseudomonadota > Gammaproteobacteria > Enterobacterales > Pasteurellaceae > Haemophilus_D > Haemophilus_D parainfluenzae_Q. The sequence continues at coordinate 8 of CAKVVS010000001.1, forward strand.
TCAGGTGTACCATGCCCCCCAAGCCAATTATGCTGAAATGTTGCTGCATAGAATCGACCTTGAAGCTCTCGAGGATCTAAATCAATGCGAGATTGCCCCTGGTTTTGCAAGCGAACCGCAGTGACAACATACCCATCAAGTTGCCAGCTGAGTAATGGAGTAGCTCGCACAGGCAATGCAGGTAAGAGCGTTTTAAGCGGTGTAGGAAGGCGATGTGAAACTTGGCGCACACCTTCCAAAGGCTCAACTGAACGTAAAGGCGCATAAAACATTTGTGCGGCATAACGTGTTAATGCAGCTGGAGCGGGGAGTGCCGGACGCGCATTTGGCATTGGTTCGTTATATGCATTTGCATCTTGGCCATAAGCCGTTGTTTGTTTTTCAACTTTATTTTCATAAACAAAACGAATTGGCTCACTTGCATTGGCAACAGAATGCTTCGCTTGCACATCAAGTAAGATTATTTCTCCGGTTGCAACATCCATAAGCTGTAAGCGTGTTTTTGGGAAATCTGCAGTTGCTTTTAAATAAACCGCACCGCCAGTTGATTGAATGCGAAGCTTGCTATCTAATTCAGGTGGATAACCTACTTTTACATTTTTATCTACGAATAGAATACGTTCTTTTTCGATTTGTAAATCAATCGGTAATGGTTTACGCGCCCATTTCATTAACACATCGGCTGATGCCATCATCGGTGAAAAGATAAAAGCCGCGCTCAGTAACAAAGTGAATTTTTTCATTATTGGTTATCCCCTTCTTTAAATTCTTTGGCTTCTAAACGTAATGGAATTGAGCTGTAGCAGTTAAATCCCAATCCCCAAGGGTTGTGTTGTAAATCTGTTTCCATGCGCACGATATTGACCGGGAAGCGGGTTAAAACACGTTTTACTGGTTCATCTTTAAAATACTCATCCACGCTTAAATCAAGATTAACCGTCCAACTATCAGGACTATGAACAATCACACTACTGTCTTTAAATCCACGTCCCACAATTTCATAAACACCACGTGCACGTTCCCGTAATTCACCGTTAGATAAACGGTCATAGTAGTCTTTCTTCAAAAATTCTTGGCAACTTGGCGTAATAAAGGCTTTATTTCTTTCAATATTTAATTTGTATTCTTCCTCGCCATTCTCCATCCAGCGGTTTAACTGCTGGAAGGTTTGATAAGCAAAGGCATAAACGGTTGATTTTGGCACTTCCCACCAAGGGCGTTGACTTCCCGCACGTAAATCCGGTGGGTTATAAATCATTAATCGACTTGGTGCGGTAAAAATAATGGCACATAGCACCAAACAAATCACAAGCAATGCACCGATAGCAATTCGCCCGGTCATGATTTCGCGATTTTTTTGATGAACAATCCCTTTTAAGTCTTTCATAATAAACTCTCTTATTTTTTAACTCGGCGAATAGACCAAGTGCCTTGACGGGAGATAAAGCGATTCCCCCCTAATATTCCATCTAATTTAACCTCAATCATTCGATTCAAGTAGGCTTCCGGCTTACCTCGTTTAAGGCGCGCAATAATCACTTTGCCAATCACCACAGAAAGAATGCAAAACAACATGGCGAGAGACGGAATTAACAACCAAAAATCAAAGCCTAAGGCAAAACAACAAAGGAGGCCAAGCACTGCACCTAAGATAAATCCCATTGCTGCAGCCAACATAAATTCACTTACAGATAACCCGCCATACACACTCGATTCACGATTTAATCGAGTAGGAAGAAAGGGGATCGTTTGCTCTTTATCACTTGACATCTTGACCTCACAGAGATAATTAAAACAGACCGATAGCCAATTTCACCAACCAGAGGCTGAAGAAAATTAAAATGAAACCAAGAATAAGAGCGATAATAAATGGGCCCCATCCTTTTTTGTCATTTTCGTCAGTCGCTGCGTTATAGGTTTTAATTAATGCTTTAACCACTGTCATGATTGACCATGCTGCAAATAAAATTGCAAACAGGGTTGCCAATGATTTAGCAACAAGATAGATAATTTCCATCGGGTCTTTGGTATTGCTATCTACGCCTGGGATTTTAAAATCAGGGATTTTAGAGGCATTGATACCATTACCACCGCCTGTAGCAAATGCATTTTCAACGGATAACCAAAGTAAAGTTACTACCGCAAGAAAACGACTTGAAACATTCTGAAAGAAGGATTTAATCAACTTCATGAGATGTCCTTATGGTTTATTAAATAAAAAAGCTGACAACACATATAATTAATGCTGCGCCCCATAGAATCAGTTTAAAGAATGACCAAATGTCACCATCATTCACCATGCCTTTGTAGCCATGATTAGTTGACCACATATACGCAAGTAGTAATACGGCAATCAAAATAATGGCCAACATGATTTTCAGTTTTAGCGGATCTAAACCACTTACAGCATAAAAGCTGTCTAACGGTGAAACAGAAGGGAAATTAGCGTTACTCATGTCCTATTGACTCCGAAGATTAAGATAATCTTCTTTTAAGTTACGAATAGCTTTAGGATTTCTAGGAATAGCCCGGGAAGGGTTAATATATTGTTTAATCCCTGCCTGCACAGTAGCAATATCTTGATGTGCTGAAGCATAATCAAAATATTCTCGACTTTTCGCAGAAACCTTTGCACTTGCAGCTGCTCGCTGTAATGAGAGTTTTGCTGCATCCAACTGTTTAATTGCTTGCGCTAAATGCTCTTGCTCTGTTGCTTGAGCACTTATAGCGCCAAACAATAACCCTATTGCTAGATATAAACTGAAAATATTTTTAGTCACGGAGAACTCCTTACTTGAAACAGATTCCAAGCAAAGAGTGCCAAAGAAGAGAGGGAAATTTAATGAGAAACTCTTTTTAAATTCAAAACAGTTTTTAGTGATAAAAAAGGGCGCTTATTCTTGAAAAAATAAGCACCCATAATGACAACAATAGAGGAATATTAAAGGTATTTTTTAAAGCTTGCTGCAGTTACACAAATAGATAGACCAAATAGAAATGCAGCTGGCACCAAAATTATATTCGGGTAAATAGAAATTGGGATAGAAAGATACAATACCCATGCCGACAACATAATCGGGCCAATTAATCGACGTGCATGATGATAAAGAAAACTAGACTCTCTGCCCGCACCAAATTTACGACGGTCACGCATCATTAACCCTTCAGTAAAGCCCGCAAATGCGGCTAACAAAAAGAGTGGGGAAGTAAAAACAATCACTACAAGTCGAATAACAAAGGTGATAAAAACATAAATCACTGACTCAATATACGCTCGCCCATAATGATACACCCACAAACCTACGCCACTATGCTCACGAGGGTTGGCTAACCAATCTTTTACACCTGTTTTCACAAAAAGCCATTCATGTAATGACAAAATAAGACCTTCAGCCAGCTCTTTTGGAGAATGATAGAAAAGACCTCTCGTTAGACTATCAGAAAGCCATCCAAGCTCAGTTAGCATCATTTTTTGACTGTGTAAATGACCTTCTTCAGGCCATAAAAATGCAATACCTAACCATTCAAGAATAATGCTCAAAATCAGGGAACCCAATAAGGCGGCTAATACCGCATTAATGTAGTAAAAAAGTCCCTTTTTCTTTTTTTTGACTTGTTGTTCTGCCATTACTGTAATGTTCCCACTGGAGATAATTTACAGTGAAAGAAAAGATAACCTTTTACTTCACCGTCTAAAAAAATTTGAATTGCCTGGATGCCATTTTCAGATTTTTTTACATCATTAGCCGTCCAAAGTGAGATGCCTTTATTCGCATACTTTTTCGCAAATTCATGTGTGGTATAACGCTGATTATTCCAATCTTCCAAATAAGGCAAAAAGTAATTAAGTAATTCATCTGCATTTTCTAGCCCACAAGAACAGCTAGTGACTGAATTGAAATCTACGCTCATATCCGGAATATCAAGCAAGTTCATATCCGGCTGATTAATTATCTGTGTCATCAAAATCATCCTCATCTGTATCATTATTCTGATCAATATCTTCATCTTCCATATCTTCAGCAACTGGAGTTTCAACATCCCCGAAAAGCATTTCTTCTCCTGCGTGTGAAGGTGCTCGATTTAATGACATTGACTGAAAAGCGGTTGCTATATCTTGACTTGGCGCATAATCAGAAAATGCAGATTGCCACCAATTTGGGGAAATATGGTAGTTTTTACGCATATAAGCCGTCAATTCTTGAAGTGACTCCGGCATCACATCATCTTTATCAACCGCAGGTAAAGGCATTCTTAATTTATAAAGCGTACTCCCTTCAAGAAGAGCAAATGCCTGACCTTTTGGTAGATTTGTAATATGTGCTGGCGATAACATTGGCACCATTTTTTCAGAAATACGTTCACCAGTATTAGACGTAAACGCCTTGCCATCATCCGGATTGCTGTTATCTGTCGTACTTGATGTCACCATGCTTTGATAAATTGTGACATCGTTGAGCTGACGCGTTAAAAACTCTGCAGTGGCCGGCTCTTTTACTCGGAACATTAAAAGTGTATTGAAGTTACCTGTTGTTTGTCCCGTTTTTGCTTTACTTCCAATACGAGCTTCAATATCTGAAAGTGTTTGAGTATAGGCTGTTACCTGAATTCCCGCACCACGACCTTTATTGATAAGGGGAATAAATTCATCACCCATTAATTCATTAAATTCATCGCAATGAAGGTTGATTTTAGGCGGTTTACTTTTAGTTTTAAATGCATCCGGTAAACCCTCATCTACACCAAATTTATAAATATGACCAGCCATTGATACTAAATCAGCAAACATACTATTACCCACAGCTGCAGCCACGGTCGCATCGGATAATGCATCCAATCCAACATAGACAATTCCTCTTTTGCGAATAATAGATTCCCAATCAAAGATAGGGCGCTCATCATGAATATCAGTGTAATCAGGCGAGAGAAGCTCAGCAGTTTTACCTGTTGTGAGTTTTTCAAGTAACGGTAAAAGCGATGCCACAATTTTATCAAAATAGGTTTTATCGTAACGTACCGCACTTGATAACCCTTCAAGTACCGGGTCAAAAATCTTATTCTCTAAAATATATTGGTTAATAACAGCAATAAGCGGTCTATCTTTCATCGAGAACGATAAATTTTTTACATCTAAGTTAGCCGCAACCGAAGCCAAAGTTGGCCATATTTTCTTATCTATGGCATCGAAATGAAGTTTGGCATAATCTAAGAAAAGCGCATCAATATTTTGCACAAAATGAGAGATTTGCACATAATCTGGGCGTTTTCCCATTTCAACCAATGCACGGGAGACAATATTCACAAAACGCCACGCAAACTCTTTAAATGCTGCGCTATTTCCCGCACCACTTAATTGCCCGGAAATACGTCCTGCCACCTCTGAAATTCGACCAAATCGACCAACCGGGTTATAACGAGCGGACATTTCAGGATGGCCTAGGTGAAATACATAAAATTCATTTTCACGCCCAGCACGTTTTGCTTCTGCATACATTCGCTTTAACATGTCCGGGTCGCCTTTCGGATCGAAAAAGACAACCACTTCACGCTCTTCAGGTGTTTTACCTCGATGTATATCTTGTGTGACAAGCACTTCAGCAAAACGCGTTTTCCCTACGCCAGTTGTACCAAATACTAAGGTATGACCGCCACGGTCGCCTAACGGAAGCATAATATCGCGTTCATTCGGCTCCACACCATGCATCACCGGAATGCCGCCAACTGGCGGTAGCGGTCTGACTGGATTTAATGGAGAGTCCATTGAAGTGAGTCTAGATAACCAATTATCATGCACTTTTTCATAATCACGAGCGGCTTTAAACCACTTTCCATTTTTCCAATAAATTTGCCCATTTGCAGAGAAACAGTCATAAAGACGTTGCGTATGCTTTGGCTCCCATTCAAAGCCTCGTCCTAAGAACAAGGCTTTTTTACTTACAGGAATTTGACGACTAGTCAAAGCATAGTGAGGGAGTCTGCGTAAATTTCGGTGATAGCGTACAATTTCCATGCCTTGACGAAAACGCATAACTCCCATACCTGCGAAAGCTGCCCCTAATCCATATCCAATAAGAGGGTTTAATGCGAGCGACCAAGGCGCACCGCAACAAACAAAAGCACAAGTTCCATGGACGGCAGCTGGGAAAAACTCAACAGGCGGTCTAAGCAAGCCTTCTAAAACGTGTTTTTGACTCATTGCGACAATCCTTCTGAGGTCAATAAAGCAGGGTAGTGAGCAAGGTTCAATCTCGAAGCTAAGTCATCCCCTGGCGTTGGCATTAAGGTTAAATCAGGTGCTAATTGGCGTAACTCGCTTAATTCGTTTGTTGTTTTAACGCTTACTACAAGCCCCATTGCACCAATTTTTTTAAGGTAATTATAATTAGCGTGTAGCCAATTTTTAGATAAGTTATCTGTTCCAATAAGAAAAATAGGCAACATTCCAGGAAGATTCATTCTGACAGGTTGTATTTGGCCAGGTGTCATTCTATGTGAGATAACAGGTAAAATATCCGCTTCGGTCAATGTTGAAGGAACGCTATTAGGGTAGGCTTGAACCATTGATTCATCCGGTTGTAATGCTTCATAAAAACGGACTGCACTTTCTCCGCCAAAATCACCAATAACTTTTAATTCAGCTTGCGCCTGAACTACTGCTCCTAAGCAGACCAAAGAGAGGAAAAAGGATTTGTACTGCATAATTCTGTTCTCGTATTAATTGGTTGGATTTTGCCAACGAATAGCTTGTTGATTTGTTTGATTTGACGCTGGCTCAACCCAACGCATAGCGGTTTCTGTTGGAGAAACCCAATGTAAATTGGCTGGTAATGGTTTATTCTCAATTTGATAACGTGGTGATACTGAAGGGCGCTGGAAGTTAGCTATTTGTTTACTGACATTAAAACGCTCACTTTGATAAACAAGAAAGCCTTGTACCGACATTCCTTTTTTCATCCCGTTACGCTTCATATTTAGAATATCTTCACGTGTTGCTCTACCTTGTAGCGCTCGATGTAAACCATCTATACCGATATTATGAGCAAGATATAAATTTTCATGGGATGGTTTTATGCCTCGCTCAAAAAACTGATTAATATGCCATCTCGCATAAAGTGCGGTTGCTAAAGTGTTTATCCGATTATTTTTGCGCGGGTCAAAAGGCGTATCTCGATTATAACGGGTGATCAGCGTCATCCCTAAAGCACGTCCCTCATCTGTTGTGGCAAGCCAATTCCAGGTGCCCCGGGTAAATTGCCCCACACCGGTTGCCCCGGTTGGGGAAACATTTCCATACCACCCATCTTCAATTTTTACTAACCCACGTAGCATCGCTTCATCGACCTGGTAGCGATTAGATGCATCTTTAATATAGCCATCAATATCAGTTCCAAAGCCATTAAATGCAACAGAGTGAGTCGCAACTCCAAGACCGATTAAGCTAAATACGATTTTTAATAGACGATTTGTTGCCATTGCCCATCCTGTTGAATTTGGAATGCAGCAGGCATTTTGCCATCTGCATACTGTAACCAGGCTCCATTATCATGATTAAGGGTAATTAATTTTCTATTCACTTTATTTGGGTCGATGTTATGTTTTTTCGCCCAATTATAGATTTGCTCATTATTCTTCACGCCAACAAAATAAATATCTATAGGCGTTTTATCATTCACATATTGCAGTACACGATCAGCATTCGCTTCACATTTGTCACAATTTTCTAGGCGAGTAAAATAAATCACCCGTCCAAACCGCTCTGAAATATGAGGTTCAACCTTAAATGGTTGCTCATTTGGATACATTTCAGCAAATACGCGATCATAAGTGCGTTGGAACTGCAGCTCTCGCTCCATGCGGTCGTGCATTTTTTTTGCCAGTAGTCGAGCATAACGCTCTCTTTCCTGCTCATTTCGAGACTCCACACCAAGCGAGGTTAAAGGGTCAAGACCTGGCGACCATATACCACGAGCACCTTGATTAAGCTCTTGGTAGCGTTGCCATTCTTGCTCAGTTAAACCCCACTCTTGAGACTTAGCTAATAACTCTTGTTGATTTAATTTATTTGTCACCAAGTTTTGTTGATTGAGGGATTGAGTAGCAAGTGTATTAGCCGCAGTGACTTCAGCAAATACAGCAGTAGAAAACATCCCTAATATCATCGCCACATAGGATATTTTTTTGACATGATTCATTTACTTATTCCTCGATAATTTCCGTTGTGGTTGTTGTCGTTGTCGTAGTTTCTACTTTCGGCTTTTCCCCTGTAGCACGTTCCGGTACAGCTGGGCGTAATTTAAAACAAACGGTACGAGAAACGTCATTGATAGTAATTTCATAAGCCGGTCCTGCTAACATTTGAAGGGCATCACGTAAAGCCATCGGGCCAAATTGATAATGTACTTTTGGTAATGGACGGGAATAGAGCGTAGAAAGTGTTGGTTCATTCTGACCAAAGCCATGACAAAGTGAAAGGCCTGTATCTTTTAACGTCGTGCGTAATCCCTGCTCAACGGTTGCCGTTAAGGCTCGTTTCTTTTTACCTAACATGTTGACAGTGACACTTTGGTCTAGAAGGTATTTTTGACCTTCTTCCGGAGAGAAATTAATTAAAGTGTATCGACCTTCACGTAACACTTCTGTACGTTCAGGCTGATAGTCTGTGTAAATATCCGGACGAACAATTCGATCTTCCGGTTGTAAAACTTGATGCTGACCTTGTTGAATATTTGGATTTTCTAGTGCTTGTTGCTCATCGGCTGTTTGTTGTTTATGTGCACAACCTGAAAGCACAACCAATGCAAAAGTGGTTAATAGAATTTTTTTCATGATGAGGCTCCAATTAAGGTATTTAAATAATGCCTTAATATGGATAACTCTCACCTGAATTTGAATAATTTATTCTTCTTGAAGTAAAGATAGAAAAATTAGCTGAGAAAAATATATTTAACACCAACAATAATTGTTAAGTGCACCGGGTAAAAAAGATAAAAGAAAAGCTTAGGCATTCGAGAGATTGAGATATTACATTGACGAAGGCCTTTAGGGTGAAGAATAAATATCATTGTACCGACCACAACAGTTACAACACTGATTGTTTCAACAATAGTTTCCCCGAAATTATCAATAAAACTGTGATTGACGAAAAGTGCGAGCAATACACAGGTTAGCATCGTAATAAAACGAAATTGAGTATCTTTTGTTTGCAAAAATAGGTAACAACCAATGCAATATAAAAGCCCAGGTAAACTATAATCAGAGAGTGCGGAAAGAATAATAAAAAAGCCCAATCCAAAAAACATGACCCAGCTATTTAAGTCTTGACGGTTTTTATATACCCATATTACCCCGATTACAGATAAAAACTGAAATAGGACATTTAAACGGTCATAATTAGGCTCGAAAAGCGTAAAACTGATTTCAGATAAAAATGCGGTTGCTATCATCCAAGTGAAATAACTTTTAAAGTTCACGTTATCTCGAGATAAATTAAGCGCGATGATAAATCCAAACGCCACGTAGGAAAATCGCCCTATCACCCGACACCAAGATAGAGCAGGGTAAGCATTTGAAAAGGCTACACCAATATGATCGATAATCATTGTAATAAGTGCTAACCATTTTAGACATTCAGTTTGAGAAGAGGTTAAATAAGGCATCGTTATACTATTAAAAAGAGTTTTATTTATCATACCCTAAAAAGGAAAAGCCTATCTACTTTATGTAGATAGGCTTTCAAAGTAAATAGATTAATATTCATATCCGAGCATAATCGTTGTAGAGCTACGATCTGCTTCAGTGATGATAAAAACACTTTCTCCATCAACAAAATGCTGGCTCACAATGCGTTTATCCTTCTCTACGGCATGATCGTTTTCAATCCAATCTTCAACGCTGGTAGCACCCCAATCATAACCTAATTGTTTTTCAATTAAGCGATGAATGGTTGGCATTCCCAATAACTGTTTAGCGCAGATAGTACACGAAACATCCCCTAACTTAAGTGGTGTTCTTTTTGATTGATATATATCCCAATCAAAGTGTCCTCTTTGCTCATCTTCACTTTCATCAGAAAAAGAAATCTTAGTTGTTCGATTCCCGTCATCATCTACTGAAGTAGAGAGTTGAATGGTGTCTTTACCATTATCTGCTTGATAGAAATTCATAACAATTTCTGAAAGCGGATGTGGCGGTTTTTCAATCCAATCTTTATTCCCCAGCATGATAATGCAGCCATTTTGATGCCACGAGATGACCTCATTGATCTTTTCGGTAGTTAATTCCGCTAAGATACGACGAGAGACGAAGATTTTTCCAAGTTCTAAAATACGATTTTCCTTACACATAAGTGTTTCTCCTAAATTTTTAAAATGTAAAAAGTAAAGGGGATAACACTGCCATTGAGGGTGTTATCCCCCAATGGGTGAAAGGTTGTTAGCTAAATAAGATGATTATCAGTAAAGCAAAAAGATGCTGAACCAGAAACGATAAAGTGATCAAGTAATTTAATATCCATTAATTCACAAGCTTCCTTTAATCTCTTGGTTATATATTTATCAGCATCACTAGGCTCAACATTTCCAGTTGGATGATTGTGCCCAATGATAATTGCTGATGCATTTAGCTTTAATGCTTGTCGAATAATCTCCCGAATTGACACAGAAGTTTCTGAAACAGATCCTTGAAACATCACCTCAGATTTAATCAATCTGTGGATTCTATCCAAGAAAAGTACCACGAAATTTTCTCTTTCCTCATTACCTATAATGGTTTGAAAATAGAGTTTAGCTATTGATGGCTCAGTAAATTCCTGTGCACCTTGGTAAAAGGGCTTTTCTTCCATCACTTTAGTTAAAATAACCTGTGCCTGTTCTAAAATAGCTTGTTGTTGCTCGTTTAATTTAAACATTCGATATTCCTTCTAAAATAGGGAATATCGCCCATAAGGGATATATCCCCTATGGGTAAGGTGCGAAAAGAATGCTTATCGCACATTAAAGTTAATGTTATTAATCAGAAGTTTTTAAACTGTCGATAATCTGTTTAATTTTTGCTGCAAATTCTAAATCGTGCTCAGATTCATCATCTATACAATATTCCAAATAATTACTCATATCAGCAATTAGTGCTTCTTTTGTTGGCGAAGGTTGGAACATAATTGATCCATCCCCATTATTACTAGCATTTTCCAATGCCAATTCAACAAGTAAAGCTTCTGCTTCTTGAGGTGTATATTGGTACTCAGAAGTTGCTACACATTTGCCAGAGTACCATGCATAAACTAGCTTGGTTTGAGGATCATAGAAATGATTTGGCTCAATCCCTTTAGGGGTAGTTGCCTTTCCTAGAAACTCACTTATAAACTCTTGCGTTGTTAAAGTAATTAGCTCTAATCCACTATTTACATAGTAAAACATATATTTCTCCAATTTATGTTTTCAAAAGTTAAATTTACGCCCAAAGTAATTCGGCTAATTTTACTTTTTTCTCAAGCTCATTGACTGCTTTTTTAGCATAAGTGAGAGAAAAAGCATGTGTTCGCAATTCAGGTTTATCTTTAAGCTCTTGGTGTTTTTCTTTGGCTTTTTCCAATTCAAACTTGAAGAACTCAAGACTTTCCGGCATGGATAAATCAATTTTCCCTGCCATCTGTTCCCAATAAGCGATTTTACCGTCATAACTTTCTGCTTTACGCATTTCTTCAATAGACTTATCCATGCGTCTTGCATTACGTTCAATCAAGGCTCTATGGCGTTTTTCGCTATGATGACCAATTTTAATTGGTTCTCCCAAGCTAAGAAATTCACGGCCTTCATTAGCAGCTTCACAATATTGTTCACTGCGTTTTAATGCATTATTAGCTGCGTTTTGATAACGCTCAGCTTTTTGTTCTGCACGAACTTGACTATTCACTCCATCACACCGGGTGAAGGAATAAAAATACGCATCCTCAGAGGTTTTTACGAGATTATGAATCTCCACTTCAGTCTCTTTACCGTATTTACTGGTTAAGATGATAACGTCACCTTTTTGGTGAGCATCCGGACATTTAGCAACAAAAACATTAGGGCAAAATTTAGCGTAAGTATTCATAGGTTTCTCCTCAAATAGAAATAAAAAAGGAGAAACCACCCATAAGGGGGGGTTCCCCTTCAGGGTAAAGAAAAAGCCAACAAATTTTGTTGTTGGCTTTCATCAGTTTATAGGTTAGTCATTCCCTTGCTCATCTTGGCGTTTTGCTTGATATTTCAACTCACCATCAACTTTAATAAAGTTAATACGATAGAGTCGTCCTTTAATCGACACGCCAGTATCACCTTTTTTGTGATATTCGCTATCTTTTGAATAAGTGAATGTGTCATACCACAAATCACTCATTACAAAGGAAACCAAGACTTTTTTCTTAGCTTCAACAGCTTCTTGACAGCGTTTGATTAAATTTACAGTTTCTTCACCGGATACGTTCATATCAAAAAAACGATATTCCGGAGAATCGGAAGAACCTGTAAGAGCAGCAATTCGACAAGCCCAAAATGCATCTCCTTTTTTCGGCTTGATTTCGCGAATATCGCTTAAATAACCAATGCCAGAAGTATGAAGATTGAAATATTTTGGTTGTGCGTTTTGAGTAGACATAATGTTTCTCCTAAGTAGTAAAAAAGCGGAGAAACATCCTTACCCAACACGGGAAAAATGTTTCCCGCCAAGGGTTAAATTGTGATTAAACTAGAATAAGTAATCTTATTTTAGGTTAAGGGTAGTTTAAGGTGGCACACCTACGAATTATTCGTAGATTCTCCTTTCAGTGTGCTGGAAAAAATTTTGGCTATGATTCTACTTGCGCTAAGGCAAGGCGTTGCTTCTCAAGAATCGTGCAACTTCTTAAAGGCTGTTTTCACAGCACCTTAAAAACTGTTGTTATTAAAATCTAAAGCAAACCTTAAATGTATAAAAAATTAAAAATTCTATTTGGAGATATTTTAGTCAAAAGAAAAGGTCACCCAGTTTCCTGAATGACCTTATAGTTTTGACTATAGATTGATTAAATAAAAATTAAGTAGGCCAAACTAATTTGATTCATAAAAATACTGATACGTTCGTTACCATATACGGATTTTTACGGCTCGCCTTATCCGATTACTTTGTGGCCATCAATCGGTTATATCTGTGGCATCAAATTGACACAAAGGGCACCCATTGTTTCACCGGTGGGCTCCGGTAAGGAGAAAGTAGCAAGCCATTGCGAATTTTCAAAATGCACTTTGCAATACACTTTAAAAATCCGCAATGGCCAGCGATTTGAAAAGTCGAGAGTAAATTGGGGCGTTACTCCATCATTACTCTGATTAACTAGGTGGCACACCTCACAAGGAGCGTTAATCAATGTGAGAAATTCCTTTCAGCGTGCTGGAATCATTTTTGGCTAGTGTGAATTGATAACCGACAATTCACGAACGGTCTTACGAAGGCTTTAGTATAGCACTATTTTTGAGGGCTCGCCATTCACAGGCGCTTAAATCCTAGTTCAATAAGCTTCGTAAAGATGAAATTTGCTCACTCACACTTTTACTCGACTTTTTCTTTAAATTTTTTGTACTTTTAGTATTCTTCTTGCTATCAATATTTTCAATATGTTGGCAATTTGGATAAGCAGAACACCCAAAAAAAGCCCCATTTTTACCATTTCTTTTAATCATTGGTGCACCGCACTTAGGGCATTTACGAATTTCAATATTCCCCAAACTCATTCCCTTTTTAAGGCAATCAGCCATCAAATGCCGCACAAAGACTTCTTGTTTTTGCATAAACACTTCTAGCGAAAGCGTTCTTTCAGCAATTTGATTGAGCGCTTGCTCCCAAAGTGCGGTTAAACCCGGATCTTTTAACATCTGAGGTAAATTATCAATTAGCGTCATTGCTTCATCTGTCGCTAATAGTGATTTACCTTTCTTTTTCAAGAAACCTTTATCAATCAAACCTTGAATCGTTCCCGCCCGAGTAGCTTCTGTTCCAAGCCCTTCAGTTTCTCGTAAGCGTTGTTTTAAACGCTCATCAGTTACAAAGCGAGCTGCATTTTTCATTGCGGTGAGCAATGTACCTTCCGTGAAGTGATTAGGTGGTGATGTTTGTAAGGTTTTTATTTCTGAATCAGAAATCTGACAGATTTGTCCTTGCTTTAACGTCGGCAAGGCTTGAGGTGCGTCATCATCTTCATCAAGTGATTTGCCAAATAGAATTTTCCAACCTGGAGCAATAAGCACATTCCCACGTGCACTTAATATATGTTGACCGCACTTCAAAATAATTTGTGTCTTATCTGTTTCAGAAACAGGTAAGAATTGAGCTAAATAACGACGACGTATGAGATCATAGAGCTTTAATTCTTCATCAGACATTTTGCTAATATCAGCTTTAATCATAGTCGGAATAATGCCATGGTGAGCAGTAATTTTTTTATCATTCCAAACTCGTGATTTTTGATTAAGGTTTAACATACCTGCAAGGGGTTGTAATCGATTATCGGATTGCAACAAACATTGGATAATTTGAGGCGCTTCTGCAAACTGAGACTCCGGTAAATAACCACAATCTGTTCTAGGATAGGTTGTCGCTTTGTGAGTCTCATAAAGTGATTGAGCTATATCCAATACTCTTTGCGCACCCAGTCCATAAAGGCGGTTAGCTTCTGATTGTAAGTCACTTAATGCAAAGCAAAGTGGGGCATTTTGTCTTTCACGTTTAGTTTCAACTGATTCCACTTTCGCTTGGCCCAATTGGCGAATTTGCTGATTTGCTGCTTGTATAACTTGGGCAGACAAACAAAGTCCATCAGGATCACAATATTGCTCCGGAATAACATATTGCGTAGCAAAATGCTGATTTCCATCAGAAAGCATTACTTGCAAAGCAAAATGTTGCTTAGGAATGAAGTTTTTTATCTCACGGTCACGATTAACAACCAAGCTTAATGTTGGAGTTTGTACCCGACCAACACTTAAAGGTTTCCCTTGATACCCTTGTTGTTGCGCTAATAAGGTATAGAGACGAGAGAAATTCATACCAATAAGCCAATCAGCTCGACTACGTGCAAGTCCCGCATAGTAAAGAGGTAGTGTCTCCTCATTATTTTTAAGTGCGCCCAAGGCTTTGCGAATACTGGTATCATCTAGTGCAGACAACCAAAGGCGTTTTATTTGCCCTCGAAATCCTGCCAAATCCAGCAATTCTCTTGCTATAGTTTCGCCCTCTCTATCAATATCGGTTGCAATGACAACAAGTTTAGCTTGTTTGATAAGTTTCATGACGACATTGAACTGTTTTTTTGTTTCTTTTTTAGGTGAAAGCCCCCATTTACCCGGGATAATTGGCAAGGTCTCAAATGCCCACTTTTTAAAGGCAGGATCATATTCTTCAGGATTAAATTGCTCTACTAGATGACCAATTCCCCAGGTAACTGTAAGCTGACCGTCAGGTGTTGATAAACAACCCTCACCACGCTTTGTCGCACCTAATACTTTTGCAATATCATTGCCTTGTGATGGTTTTTCACATAAAAATAATTTCATGATGTTTTCTCTCATTGATATTTGAGAGATATTTTCGATGTAATAAGATAAACCACAATTAGGAATTCTTTTTAAACTGAGGAGTAAATCATGATAAAACTGACCCCTTCATCAATTGGAGTGATGGTTGATACGCTTAGATATTCAGGTCGAGATAGATATATTATTTTTAGAATGAAAACGAGAGAGCAGAAAGTCGTGTATATGCGTTATCCACAGCATATTGAAAATATGGCTAATCAAGAGAACATGATTGTCATCGTAGATGCTCAAAAGTTTCTTTCTTTATGGCAGCGATCACCGTATGAGGTAGATAAAAATACATGTGCGGGCGATGAGTCAACATGGAGAAAAGATTATAAGTTTCGTCATGCTGAAAACGGATTTGCTAAAAGTATGGATTCTCCAGTTCCACTTGCAGATGTAAATGTTCATATTAAAGATGGAGAAATAAGCTGTAGTCTTAATGATGGTATGACAAGAACGCTTTGGTTGCTTGCAAATGGTGTAAAGGAGTTTCCTATTTTGGTTAGAAACCATAAAGAGAAAGCTAAAATTCTGTCAAAGTATGCAAGCCCATTATCTTCACTTCATTTTGAGCCACTTAATTTATTTTTTGCAATTACAGGAGAAAAATACCCCTTGTAACCAAGGGGTAAACGTTTGAGATATTAAACAATATGAGGAAAAGGAAAAGTTTGGATGGATCTCAAAAAACAAATTTGTTTCGTTATCTATCATACAAAATAATCATTATTATCGGTATCGAAATTTAAAAATAACTGAAATAAAAAAAGCCCCACTAAGGTTGGGGCAAAGGAGAATGAGGTATTGATTACCTACACTATGTTTATGTTGTCGTATTATTTAATTGCTTTTATCACTTCTGATTTAACAAATTGAGCAAAATCAGATTCATTTGAGGATGCAATCCAGGAAATTCTAACCTTGCCATCCTCTTTTGCAAGCGTTATGTCAATTTTTCGACCGCCAACATAGCTATTTGCCATGTGATAATAGACTCCAGGAGTCGCTTCATGAGCATGTCCTTCTTCATCTAAAAGCGATTCGTAACGTTGACGCTCATACCCGGATAATCCACTTAATGCTTCCTCCCGTGTTTTGAATTTTAAATTACGTTTAATTTTTACGTAAAGAGAGTCAATATTTTTAGATGATGTAATTGAATCCTCTACGTTATAGCGATGAGAACGAGAACTTTGAGTGTAAGCCACACCGGAAGAACTAGAGGAACTATTCCCCCCGCCAAGAACACTGCTGAGCTGACCTGCAACATTACCAACCGCATCATTCAATGAGTTTAATTCAGCACAACCACTTAAAGCAGCGACGGCAGATAAAACAAAAATTATTTTTTTCATCACGATTAACCTTAATTATATTGAGTTCAGAATGGTATTGAATCATCAAAAGCATTTGCCGATGCATCTTGTTGTGGCATTGGCTGAGAATTATTTGCACCATCTGCACTTTGAGGGCGAGTACCTAACATTTGCATTACATCACCTTGGATTTCCGTGGTATAACGATCTTGCCCGTTTTGATCTTGCCATTTACGAGTACGCAAGCGTCCTTCAATATAAACTTGCGCTCCTTTCTTGAGATATTGGCCGCAAATTTCAGCTAATTTGCGATAAAAAACGATTCGATGCCATTCAGTCACTTCACGACGTTCACCGGTGTTTTTATCCGTCCAAGCTTCGCTAGTTGCTACACTGATATTTGCAACTGCTTCACCATTCGGCATGCTTCGCATTTCAGGATCATTACCTAAATGTCCCACGATAATTACTTTATTAATTCCAGCCATATTGATTTCTCCTAAATCACAAAATTAACTGTCAAGATTGTGCATTTTTTACATCTAATCCTTAAGGGTAAATTCAGTAAAAAACACAGAGATTTTTTAACACAACCACGAAAGGCAAAGGCTTTTTTTCGTTAAGGTAAGGGGCTTGTCCCCTTACCTTTAAAAGGCCTTTTAGTGAGCCGATCACAAACTATATAAATTAGCCGATTACAAACTAGAAGATCCAACGTTCACAAATGTGAATGTTATAAATGATCTTCTATCTCTTTAATTTTATCTACCGCACTTGATACCTGTCTCATCATAAAATTTAGTACGGAGACCTGCAGATTAATCAAAATGCGTTCTTTCTCAGCTGAGACAAGTTTTTGTCGTAAGTCTGAAGATAACTGAGGATTATTAAATACCGGATTTAACACAGCATCACCAGTCTTAGAGGCTTGAAAACTGCGCCAGCGTAAAAACGTCCCACCGGATGATGAAGCTTTATCTCGGATCATGTGAATAGGTAATACACTAAGTTCACTTTTACGAACGTTCTGCAACATTTCATTCTGCTGCAACATTAAAGCTTCACGGACTGTAGCAAGGGATTCAGCTAGTAATTCATACTGTTGCACTGAGTCTAACTCACTGAATAACTGTTTCAGCGAGTCATTAAGTGGGGTTGTGCGTCCTAATTGTTTATACATATCAGAAGGAATGAGCACGTTATCCATAATCCCAATCTCCATTATTCAGTTTTATTTGCTGTAATTTGGACTTCAACAGAGCCATTATCATCTGATTCAGCAAGTGATGATTTTTTAATTGTTGGAGCAAATGTTGCACGTGTTGTACCGGAAAGCACGTCAGGCGTTAAGGTATATTTCATACGTTTTACAGCAGCTTGATAGCGAGCGTTATTTTCAAGCGCATCTTGGCGTGTAATACCGGAATTTCGGTAATTCTCAAGCACACCAAATGCACGACGAATTAATTTAGCTCCGGACTCTAACCAATCGTATGCATCATCTTTTGTAAGTAATGCAATATGTGAAGCGGTCATCACTGTACGAGCTAACGAATCAAAATCAGCCAAAAGATACAATAATTGATAACCCAGCTGAGTATTCACAAAAATAGGGTATTGAATCGGAGCAATATTGGCGCAACGCTCAATTTGAAAGTTTTCAGGAATTTTCTCACTGTAGAGATTAACCATTCTCCAGGTCATATCTTGCATTTCTTTACGAAACCCTAATACTTTTTGTTCAAAACGAAGAAGATAATCATCAGCATAAGGATCATCTTGTTCGGCAGCTTGCTGAATTTGACTCAATAGAGATAGAGCATTAGGAATACTGAGAATTGATGATGTAACGACTTCCCCGGCTTCATTTTTAACTAAGTCACGACCATTCCAAAGACGTGTTGCATACTGAGTATGAAGCGTAAATGTAATCTCACTGCGTAACGGCCCAAGCTGTTGGTTGTATGTTGTTGTCATGTTATGTCACCTTTTATCATTTGGTTAAAATTTGTACTTTGTCCAGCCCCTGGACAGTGGTTAATTTTTGTTCACTGTGCAACCCTAGCACAGTGGTTAATTTTTGTTCACTGTGCAACCCTAGCACAGTGGTTAATTTTTGTTCACTGTGCAGTCCCCGCACACTGGTTAAAATTTGTACTTTGTAAAGTCCCTTTACAGTGGTTAAATTTTGTACTTTGTAGAACCCTTCTACACTATTCACTTTTTATACAGCTTATTCAATTGCAAATTGAAGCCTTAAATTGTCGAATGCGATCAGCTCTCGCTTTTCGCTCTTCTTCAGATTGCACTCGCATTGGTTTTATTGTGCTATCGGCTTTCACATTATTAACTAAGCTAGTTTCATCATGTTGTGATAACCGATTTTTTGATGATAATGATTGCGCTTGTGTAGCCAAAAATTGTTCATACAAATATGGTTTAAATTCACCACGGTGTGCACGTTGGATTAATGTCACTACATAGCCTTGTGGTTTTTTCACTTCACCTTTTGCCACACGCTGTTCTAGCTCAAATAAAATCGCTTTA
Source organism: Parahaemophilus parainfluenzae (assembly GCA_934834395.1). Lineage (GTDB taxonomy): Bacteria > Pseudomonadota > Gammaproteobacteria > Enterobacterales > Pasteurellaceae > Haemophilus_D > Haemophilus_D parainfluenzae_Q. The sequence continues at coordinate 19,461 of CAKVVS010000001.1, forward strand.
CAGATTCCTAAATCAAGTCCACGCATTGCTTGCATAATTGCTGTTTTTTCCAATGATGAAAACTGAATATTAGTCGGCCAGTCAATTTCATCCGCATTACCAGTACAGTACGTATTTATATAAATACTAGTACCTGTACTGTACTGTGAAAAACCTGAGTTCCCTTTTGGAACTAAGCCTGAAATCAATGACTTATCATCATTTTGGGTACTGAGTTCCCTTTTGGAACTCTGCTTGATTTTACTGAGTTCCATTTTGGAACTAAGGTGATTTTTACTGAGTTCCCCTGTTTTTTCACTGAGTTCCTTATTGGAACTTAGTAAGTTTTCTTGAATAAATGTTGATTCTTCTTGCTCTGAAATATCCATTTTTGGACGTTTTTGATAGTCTTGAAGGCGAGCTCGCATCCAGTCAATGTGAGAAATATAATGCCACTGAGTATTATCTGAGAGCAGGTTTTCTACAATATGGTTTGCTACACCTCGCACAAAGTTATCTCGATGCTGAATGGATTTTTCAAGGAGTGCGATGTAATCATGGTTTAATTGAATCGTATCAATGATTGGCATAGGTTCATCATGAAGGATGTAAAAATTACCCAATACTTGACCTTGCTCATTACGTACAGTTTCACAAAGTGTTAGCCAACGAGTTAATCTAAGTAATAACAACGTTTGGCTAACTAGCTTACGCGAGAGTTCTGCTTCATCATAAGGTTTATCTGAAAGTAATTTTGCAAGCACTTCGTATGATGGGAACATGCCTGATTGAAATTCTCTTGCTTTGTATTTTATAAGTTGCCATGCCAATTTTGCTCTTGATGTTAAATAAGGATCAAATAGCAAACGGGTTGGAACTGTTTCATGCTGGTTGCCAAAAAAGAGCAACCCATGCTCTTGTAATTTTGTTTCCATAATTTAATTCTCTCTGAGAATATTTCATTTTTATTGTTGCAATGTGCTTAAACATCTTTACAATAGCCAATGAACTTTCCCAAGTTCCTTACTAACGATATGAATAACGCCCAACTTAACGTAACGCACTAGGTTGGGCGTTATGTTTTTTAAGCTGCATTCCAGCGGCTAACAAGTTTCCAAATTTCAGTTAAATTAATACCGGTTTCTTCCGCAATTAAAATTAACAGCTCTAGTCCTTCTGTTGATTCAATTGTTTGAACATCACCTTTATGCTCTTGCCATAAGTCCCAAATTAATTTTTCTTCCTCTTCGGTTGCAGCTGGCTTACGTCCCATTGGTTCTTGTTTTCCAAGTAGGCTACGACGAGCAGATACTTTTGAAGTGGTTAAGCCGAAGTAGGAATTGAGCATTTGGATGGATGCACCTAACATTAATGCGCGATCAATAAGGCGACGTTCTTGTGACGACATGCGTACTCGAGCCACTAATCGCCAAAATGTATCGTGATTAATTTCAACTTTGGCAAAGGGAGCTTTGGTGTTAGCCAGTTCATAAACTTCCTCTGTGCTGAGTTTTTCAATTTCTTGCAATTCTTGTTTTGAGAAACCATAGTTCCGGCAAACATTGATATTGCCTTCTTGTAAATTAACCAAAATCTCATTCAATACCACTTGGTTTAAATTGCTGAACATGCTCATTATGCATCTCCTTCTGAACGAATATAGCGAACGAGGCGAATTAAACGGAATAATTTAACTAGCGTGGTATCATCAATTTCTTGAGTATTGAGTAAATATTCCGGTAATAAGGTGAAAGATGTCTGTGGGTGCACATCTGTTTGTAATAAATTTAAGAAGTCATAACACATCTGTGCTACACCGCTCACATCTTTATCTAATGGTTTTACGCGGTAAGTGTAATCAACAGGCTCTTTTACTACATGTTCAATGTAGTCAGTTAATCCAACACTTTCCGCAATGTCGAGTGCTAGTGAATAAGCTTCTACTTTATGCTGACGACCAGGATAAATTTTCCAAATATCATCAACTGGTTGACGGCCTACGCAAGCAAAGCCTAATCCATTTTCTTCTGCACGTTGTTGGCGTTGCTCCTGAATGCTCATGCCTGGAGTAATACCAAATTGTTGAGTTAAATTTTTAGCAAAATCAAAAGAAAGGCCATCTGAACTAGCATTAGTTTCATCAAACTCTTCATCCTCTGTTTTATCATCTGCTTCATTCTCAAATGAAGGAGAAATTTCAACACTTGCTTGCTTTAATACTGGCGCAGGTATTGATTTTTTTTCAGGGGTAGTCATTTTTGGAGTATTGACTACGCTAGGTTGAGATAATGTGTCTAATGCGGTTTCTTGTGGCTGTGGCGTATTAAACGCTTGAACATCTTGGATGCTTTCTTGTACGCTTTGTTGTATTTCGTGTTGTTTTTGCGCCATTTTCTTGAATTTTTGCTCATCGAGATCAATTTCAAGGTAAAGGACTTCATAACTTACACGATCACCTAACATGGATGACATTTCATCAATGAGATGGTCTTGGAATACTTTGATATGAAACGGTTGGTCATCATTACAACGAGCTAGGCTGTGTCCCCAAATTTCATCAAAGGACACTTCCAATTCAAATTGATAATTTTGCCAAATGGCTAAGGCGTTATTACGAATCGCAAGCAATTTATCAATTGGCGCATTACCTAAACCGTTAAAAAGTACATCCGGGATATAAGGATAAAGATACTCAATGCAACGTCCCATCTTCGCAATCATTGAAAATTGAATGATATACCCATCTTTTTCTAACTCACTTGAAAGCTCGCGAGCAGAAAGGGATTTTCCTAACTTTTTCTCGTAGTATTCTTTCGCTTGCTGAATTCCCAACGCTTTCTCAATAAAGGTTAAATCTGCACGTGTATCATTTTCAATTAAATGACCAATAAGCAAATCTAATTCCGCTTCTACACTATCAGCACTTTCACCTTTCCAGGGTTTATATAAGCATTCAATAGACCAAAAACGTTGATCTTGAGTCTCTGTAAACAGTTCTTTTAATGCTTGAATACGAGTATTCCCACCGTCAGCGATGATATAAAAAGGTTCGCCAGGTCGTTGAGTGATATTTGGTTTATGATCAAGACCACGACGACGAATTGACTCTTTAATCATTTCAAAGTTAGGATTACGTGTCTTACGAGGGTTGTGTTCATAAGGGCGTAATTTATCTAACGTAACGGTAATGTATTTAGATTGCGCAGGATAATGTGTTGCTGTTGTTGTTTGATAAGCAGCAGACTGATTATTAATAGGTTGAACATTTAATCCTTTCGCAATCGCGTCTAATTGACTTTGTTGTTTTTTATTTTTAGCAATAAATGGATTATTCATAATATCTATCCTGTGTCGTTAAATTCTCAAAAATGCTGTATTGACCTTGAAACAGTGTTTTTACTGTGGCTAACGGGCCATTACGCTGTTTACCAATGATGATTTCCGCAATGCCTTTATCTTCTGTGTCAGGGTTATAGATTTCATCTCTATAAAGATGAATGATGACATCAGCATCTTGTTCAAGAGAGCCGGAGTCACGTAAGTCGGCATTGATTGGACGCTTATTAGCTCGATTTTCTAAACCTCGGTTTAGTTGAGATAATGCATAAATTGGGCATCCAGTTTCTTTGGCTAATTTCTTTAAATCATTGGATATTTCGGCAAGTTCTAAATTGCGATTTTCAGTTTTATTTCCAGTTCTCATTAGTTGGATATAATCAATGAAAATCGCTTTAGGTTTGCCGTATAGACGAGTATTTTTACGTACTTTGGCGCGTAAACGATGAGGTGTTAAAGAAGCTTCATCATCAATTAACAAACGACCTTTCCAGTCTTTTTTAATTGTCCCCATTGCATTAGCAAGGCGAGTCCATTCTTCCTCTTCAAGCTCAGTCGCTTGACGAATAGATTGCAAGCTGACGCGAGAGCGCATTGCCATAAAACGTTCTAATAGTTGATCAGCTGGCATTTCTTGACTGTAAAATTGGATAGGGCTGTCAGGAAATTTATCTAACGTACTTGCGGCAATCGTTTGTGCAAAGGTTGTTTTACCCATTGCTGGACGAGCTGCAATAATGATAAGTTCTCCTGGTTGACCGCCTGTTGTTGCTCTATCTAATTCAATAATGCCTGTTGGTGTTCCACTAACTGGATCGGCATTAATAGAGGACGTTTCCATGCGAGAAAGGATTCGCTCGAAACTTGCATTAAGATCAGCAACACCATCCGTCTCTTGTTCGATGACAATATTGGTATATTGCTTATCAACACTTTCCTCAAAAGAAGTTAATTCAATCTCATCTTTTGAAGATTGCATTTCAGTTACAATAAACTGGCCCAGAGTCAAAAAACGACGTTGTTTGCTATAACGAGAAATAATCTCAGCATACGCAGTGATATTAGATGCAGAAGGGGTATTGTGAATAATGTCAGCTAAGTATGCTAATCCCCCTATCTGATCAATCAGTTTTTTATCTTTGAAATACTGCTCCAAAGTTAAAATATCAGCGGGTTTTCCTTGTGTTAATAGATGGCTAACACCTTCAAACAATACTTTATGAGCTGAGACATAAAAATCATCAGAGCGCAGTAAAGTTGCGATCTCATCAAATTTGTCATTATCAATAATGAGAGCACCAATGACCGCACTTTCCGCTTCAATAGAAGCAATAAGTTTATCAGTCATATTAGCCTTCCTTTTTCATTGGTTTATCAAAAAGTGTTTTAAATTGAGGGAGTAACAAGCAACACAGTTCTTTGATAACAGGATATTCAGCTTGGCTATGGCGATAAACTGGCAATGAATAAGTTGCAGCTTCTCTATATGCCACATGCGCAGGGATTGAAAAATCAAGGAAGGTTTTGCTTTCATCAAAATTGGTTTCAAATAGGACATGCAATTGATTGAGTACAAATTTCACGTCATTAGTATTATCAACGCAATTTGCGATAGCTTTGAGAGGTGGTAATTTGAAGCCAAATGATTCAAAGGTTTCTAAATCTTGATACATTCCGATAGTTCCACGGATAAATTCTTTCGCAGAAAGAATGTGTGGAAGAATAGGGCAGAATAGGATGTCAGCTGCTAAGACAGACATATCGACAGTAATGTCTCTAGTACCTCGAGTATCAACCACAATAACATCATAATTATCAATGTTTTTAATTAAGTGACTAAATCGAATTGCACCATCAGGGGCATTACGTAGAGTTTGACTTACATTGTTTGATGGGTCATTTGATTGAATTAAATCCAAATTAGGAATGGATGTTTTTGAAATGATATGGGAAGGTTCAATATCACGACGGGTTAAAAACTCATAAATACCACCGGGAGCTTCTTCAGTTAAAGCATAATAAGAGCTTAAGGTTGGTTGAGTATCAGTATCAATAAGAAGAGTTCTTAAACCGTGGTCAGCGCAGAACGCCCCAATATTGGCAGCATTTGTACTTTTTGCAGAACCGCCTTTAGTACAAGCGACAGTAATAATATAAGGTTTTTTAGAAACAGAAGAGAAG
>CAKVVS010000002.1:0-23050 GCA_934834395.1 Parahaemophilus parainfluenzae
GGTGCAGGGGTTATTTTGCACAAGAAAAATGATGCGATTTCAGGTTTAACCACTGCAGCCATTATTTGGGCAGCGGCGGCTATTGGTGTGGCAACAGGTGCAGGCTTTATTTTTGATGCCATTATTGCCACTTTAATGATTTTAATCGCTATCCGTATCAGCCCGATTGTGCAACGTTATGTTCGTCGTAAAACCTATAAAAAACGTACTCGTTTAGCTATTCAACTGAGCTCTGCTAACGGCATCAGTAAAGTGACAGATTTATTATTGAAACATGATTACCGCATTGAAAATATCTCAGTAAAAGACCAAGCGAGTGGCGAGGTTCGCTTGCAAGTGCGATGCTACAACATTGATAATGAAATGCTAAAAGATGTCTATACACTGTTAAAAACAGAAGATGAAGTACTGAGTGTGGATGTAGAAAATTAAAATCAGCTCAAAATAACACATTACTTCTATCGTAAAACTACTACTTGCTAGACAAAAAAATTAAATACCTAAACTGGATAACGTCATGAATTTACAAGATAATTTCGAGCAGCATACGCCTGATGCATAAGGCTATGTTTGTTTATTTGCAAGGGTTCGCGCGTTTTGGAAATGAAAAGCTACATAATAACCTACACTTATGTAGCTTTTATAGCTGAGGGGGCAAATTATCTCAGAGATGTTTGAGTGAAATACCCAATAGAATTGTCTATGATATCTGGGTATTTTGACCAATCAATGTTGAGTATAAACTTACTTTTACACTTTTCAAGACATCTATTCGTTTTTAGTCTTAAGTTTCTATTCACCTTTGTATCATCATCTACTTTAGCTTGTAGATACGATTTAACCGCTAGAGGAATACTTTTCTCCTCTTTTATATAAGGAAGGAAATCCTTAAATTGAGAGGCGATTTTATTTCTTCTATAAATGAGAATTCTACTGAATGGGTTTTCTAGCATTGAAACCTCCGATAGAAAAAGTGGTTGTTGATATGGCGGTTTTATTCTTAATTCTAAGCGAGTAATGCTCCGCTTAATATGTTCTCTCTTAACTATAAGGTTATTTTGGTAAACATCTTCAACTTCTTGAAATTTTAGTTTCTCATATACTAAAAGGTAAGAACTAGAACGTTGAGAACCAATAGCATAATTGTTCTTACAATCATCTTCGTTACCTAAGAAATTCCGCCCTGTTCTAGCATTAGGAATAGAGAAGTAATAATTTCTTAGAAATCGCTTGCTGTGTACATCAAGGGTAAGATCGATTCGAGTTACTCTACTAGTTTGTAACAGCATATCAATAACCTCTACCCCAATATGTTTCTTCAGCCATTTGATCACATTAGGTATGTCTCTATTTTTTGCATATTGTGGAGATAACTCAAATCTAACTCTAGGCTCATTAAGTTTTCTTGGGAAATCGTAAGATAATAGCAGATAAAAATCAGGATTTTTCATCGAAGTAATTTTTATACCACAGCGGTAATGTTTAACTTTTATACTACATATCTCATATTTTCCAGATCTAACCTGCTTTAACTTATCAAATTTTTTGTATACACCCCAGAATTCTTCAGCTGGTATTATTTTTGATACAAAAGATAGCTTATCAATTCCCATATAAATAGGGTATTTTTTGAAAGTACCTACACAGATAAAGTTATTCTTTCTATAAATAGCATTTCTGTTTACAAGAATGGTATTTTTCATAGCTAATTTCCTATTGAGTTGTTGTATTATTTAATAAATATGCTTGTAACGTGCTAATAGAGTGATTGGAACTTGAATTACATGCACATCCTCTATTTACAATCCATTCATCAATTTCCGTTTCTAACCACGCAACAGCTCTCAATGACAGTTTCTTTGGTGGTGGAAAATCAGATGTTTTGATTAGTCGGTATATAGTTGATTTGGATAACGTTGTTTTTGCCATTACTTGGCTTAGTTTGATTAGTTTCATAAAAACCTCATTTATTACCAAAAGGCGGAATTACCCTTTGCGAGGTTTCCTTTACAGAAGTGAATATTTAGCTATTTTTAGCTCTTAAACTGGCTGACAGTCAGTTATAAATAGCCTAAAATAACTGACTGTCAGTTTTATTAATTTAGTTGCTGACTGTCAGTTGGTTTAAGGAAGAAAAGTGAGTACGAATTTTATTGGACAAACAAGAAAGCAAAAGAGAAATTGTGAAGAGCAACAGCGTAGAAGGAAATCAATCAAGGAACGCTTTCCCAAGACGGTTACATTCCATACTTATGAGGATATTGATGAAAAAATATCAAGAAGACAGATGAAGATAGCAAAAGCCTTTGAAATAGTAGGAGAAAAGATAAGACAAGCGGAAGTAAAATCTTTAGCTATTACTTATTATATTTATATTCACGCAAGAAAAGAAAAATTAAGAATATTGCGTCAAATCTATAGATATGCAGGTGAGGAAAATATGACTTTAGATAAATTACTTAAGTTGTTAGATAAAAATGTTCCCCTGAAAAAAGAGAAATGGAATCGAGAAATCCTACTTGCTTATTTATTCTTTAGGGATGAAAGAGATAAAAAATAGTGAACTAGGTAAAATTTCAGAGATTTTTACGCTATTTGTACCACAACTATCAAAAAGAACTAATTTTTCGTTATCGTAACTTTTTATCAAACTCCAATGATAGTTAGTCGAGAATAATACTATTGAGTTAGATTGGCTTTCTAGATGAGAAGATATAAGTAAGGGAATTTTTGAGTGTCTTCTTATGTTAGGGTAGTCTATTCTTATTTGCTTATGTATTTTAGCGGTATGATTTAATAAATACTTCATTTGGTGAAGATCCAATCCACTCGTGAGTAGATCATAAATACCCCAGTTATTCATATAAGCTAAAAGTAGCTCGTGAAATAATGGTTTTCGCTTAATTTTCTTATTTGATACGAAATAGACTGCATTTACTATGCTATAAATTCCGCATAAACAGTCTAATTCCCCCTGTTGCAATGCTTTCATGCAAAATAAAAATATGTTTATATATCAATATTTTAACATATTTTTTAGCATCTACAAAATAGTCTCAAGGAAGACTAAAAGACCACGTTTTTTGTCCGCACTTAACCTATCTAAATGAGCATAAAGTCTATTTCTAATACGATCTTCTGAAACAGGAATAAATTTCTGTTTATCATTAATTTTTTGATCTGATATGCAATCTATAAAAAACCAGCTAATTTCGGTATTCAATGCTGCGGCAATTTCGACTAGATGTGCAACATTAATCTTATTTTCACCTCGCTCATAACGAGAAAGTTGCTGTTGTGCGATGCCAATTTGCTCCGATAGCACGGAGGCACTTAATCCAAGCTCTTTACGCTTTTGCTGAATCCGCTTTCCTATCAATCTATCGGTTTCTGTTACTGAAAGTTTCGACATTATCTAGCCTTAAAATCATCTTTTATAGCTATTTTGTAACTGTTTTACTCCTTTAAAAATATCGGTTATAGTATATTTTACGAATATCACCTATTTAAGGATTTTGTTATGAAGCATTCTTTTACACTTATTCATTGGTATGGACCTTTTGAGCTTTCTGAAGTGATTGAATCAGATTGGGGAAAAGAGAGCGGGCTCTATTTGTTTACAGGAAAACAAAAAGATGAGACTGAGAGCCAAATTCAATACTGCGGTATTTCGGAACAGTCCTATGCATCCCGATTTAAAACTCATCATAAACACTGGAAAATTGATAGTGAGCGAGAGGTTTGGTTAGGGATTATTGAATCTACACCTTACCCTCATATGAATGGAGCTTATTTAGCCTATTTGAAAGAGCCTGAGCGCTTACTTACCTATTATTTACAAGCTCCATTAAATGAGAAAAATCGTATTTTGAAACCACGACCAATGACAGTAATCAACTATTGGTTTACAAAAGATAAAGAACTTAGAAGAAAAAATGTTCACGTAGCTCAGCAAGGTATGCACAGTGTCATTTCTTGGGATGGTGAAAACTGGCATTTAGGTGATCTTAAAATTGTTTCAGATGAAGAGGAATAACCAGCTATGCAATTAGATGATTTTAATATTACTGCTGAATATATGGAATATTCAGATAGTAGTAATAAATCCGAATGGGGGGAACCACTACCTTGCTGGATTAAGTATGAAAGTGAATCTAAAGAATTAAGTATTAAGTTTGAATATGAACAAGAGGGAAAGCCTAATACTTATGTTTGGTTTAAAGGCATAGTAGATATGCTCACTTATCCTTGTTCAGTAGAGCTAAGATCAAATAAACCTAATGTTACAGAAGAATCAATGTTGTTAGAAATAATAAATGATGGTGAAAATTGGTACTTTGAGGGAGTAGTTTATGATCCTTATACAGAAAAGATTGATGGTGTATTAGTCAATAGAATTGCTGAACGAATGATCTATATCAATCAAGTTGATCCTGATGAAAGCGATCTTGACTTTTAATTAATAACCCAGAGGCTTTTATGTTTTCAGATAATTTGTTATTTCCGACAGATTTATTGGATAGACATTATAATGTGAAATTGCCAGATATGAAGAAAGCGTTATCTATGTTTGGAATCACAAATGCAAATATTAGCTACTCTATTGGCCCGGTGGTAATAACTTACTATATCAAATTAGAATTTGATCGCTTAGAAAAGGAAAGTATCAATCAAATTTCTGATCCGACAAAATGGGCTAAAATATTGAATGTTCGTGCAGTAAGAATGATTCCGAGTGAATTTGGCATACTATCTTTGGAAATTCCACATAATAATCACCATACCATTTCACTTAAAGAGGTGATTGGTTCCGAGGTTTTTATTAATAGCAATGATAAGTTACCGATCGCTTTAGGTGTAAATCCAGAGGGCAATCCTGTAGTAATTGATTTAGCCAAGACACCTCATCTTTTGATTGGGGGAGGTACAGGAGCAGGAAAATCAGTCTGTATTAATACTATTCTTATCAGTCTATTATCAAGATTTGATGAAAAACAACTTAAATTGATATTAATTGCTCCGAAGATCGTTGAATTATCACCTTATAATGATATTCCTCACCTCATTACACCTGTTATCACTGATATGAAAAAAGCCGTGCAAGCCTTAAAATGGTGCGTAGATGAAATAGAACGCCGCTATCAGCTTTTATCATTATGGGAAGTACGCAATATCGAAAGTTATAATCAGAAAATTACTCGTTTAAATCTGGAAGGAATCGCTAAAGAAGCATTTACTCCATTAAATTATTTTGTTGTCGTGGTTGATGAGTTTTCCGATTTAATGATAGCTAGTGGTAAACATATTGAAGAATATATTATGCATATAGCCCAAAAAGCACGGGCTGTAGGGATTCATTTAATTTTAACTACACAACATTTTACTACTGATGTTATTACAGGCGTAATTAAAGCTAATATTCCTAGCCGTATAGCATTTACAACGACTACTGAAGGCGATTCTCGAGCTATTCTTGGTGAGCGTGGAGCAGAAACCTTATTAGGCTCTGGAGATATGCTATATGCTGAAGCTGGCTCTCCTGATTTAACAAGAATTCATGGTGCATTTGTCAGTGATGAAGAAATTACAGCTATTACAGATTTTTTGCGTATATGTGGAAAATCTCAACAATATCCAGAAAATATCTTCACTGAAGAGGTATTTTCGCCAGTTAAGACTGAGCTTGATCCCTTATTTGATATTGTGCGTAAATGGGTAATTGAAACTCAAACTATTTCAATATCAGCAATTCAACGCAAATTTAACCTTAGCTTTAGTCGAGCCGCTCACATTATGGATCAGCTTGAAACAGAAGGTATTGTATCTGAGCTATCAAAATTGGGAAAACGGCAGTTACTCATAACAGAAAATTAAAGAATAGGCAGGGAACTGCCTATTTTTGTTCTGTTAGTAAATCATCTAGGTAATCAGCCCATTTTTGTAACCAAATTTTACATTCTTTATCGTAAGTATGTAGATTATAAGTGCCTTCAATTCCTTTCTTAGAATGTCCTAGAATAGCCTCGCCAACTTCATTCGGGCACCCCAATCTCGCCAAACCTGTTCGAACTGTTCTACGCAGATCGTGTGGCGACCAATGTTCAATGTCTAACATTGCCCCACTTTTTCTAAGTATCCAAGTTCTTTCGGTAAGGTATTTTTGTTGGATAGGCTTTTCTTGTAATCGCATTTGAAATAAGTATTTTGTTGAACGATCAAATGTTTTAAGAAGATCTACTGTTTGATTAGATAGCTGAACATAGCGAGATGTGCCAGTTTTAGTTTCTCGAAGAAAAATTGTCTTCATTTCTAAATCAATATCATCCCAAGCAATAGCGCAAATTTCCCCTGTTCGACAGCCTGTGAGTAATGTAAGTAGAAATACGTTTTGGATTTTTTCTGTTAGTCTTGATGTTTTCAGCCATTTTAGGAATATCCCTAATTCACGGTGATCAAATGCTCTAGTTCCTTTGTTATTAGTGAGTTTAATGGTTGTCATTTTTAACGTTTCTTTTGCTAATAATGCAGGATTTACAAAATTTTCATCAAATTTATCTAGTCCAATAGCAAAACGATATGCCGCAGTCCACTCTCTAAGAACACTTCCTGCTTGTACGCTTGCACCTCGATTGTTCACGATATTTGTAATATGTTCGGCGATTTCTTTTCTTGTCATAGAAGAGGCTAATCTATCGCCAAATGGAATGACTACATCATTGTATAAAGTTCGTCTAACTTCATCTTGCCCTTTAGGTTTTCTTGCTCCAACTATTAAACGACCATTTTCACTATAGTGATCTTCAATATATTGCGATAAGTAAAGTTCAACAAGATCTTTGACATAAAAGAGTTTCTGGCTTTCTTTTTGAGCTTGCTCTTTTTTAAATTCTTTTAATTCGGTTGCAGGACAGCGACCAGCTAAACGAATATGTTTTAGCTCTTTTAGCTGCTTTCTTGCCTCTGCTAGGCTAGTTTGAGGAAATGAGCCTATTTTTACTTGAGTTAGCTTTTTAGTTATCGGGCTAGAATATCTATAAAAAAATGTTTTTATACCAGTTTTACCACAAGTTACCCTTAGACCTGAATACTCACCAATATCAGCTTTATCAAAATCTTTAGGCTTCATCATTTCAATAGTTTTCGTAGTTAATGGCTTTTTCATAGCATTACTCATAAAATATTCCGATAAATTCCATTTTTTGCTATATGTATATTATACTATAAGCTATAAAAACCTACAAAAAAACCTACATTTTAGTATAGGATTTAGTGAGTCTTCATAAAACCTAATGAAACTACTAAATACAATAAATTTTATATATATTGTTTAAAATCAATATATTAAAAGGATTAAATAGATGATTTTTGAAGAGAATTTCCAACAACATACGCCAATGATGCAGCAATATCTCAAGTTAAAAGCAGAAAATCCTGACATTTTGTTATTTTATCGAATGGGGGATTTTTATGAGCTTTTTTATGATGATGCAAAAAAAGCGGCAGCGTTGTTAGATATTTCTTTAACGAAACGTGGACAATCAGCAGGTAATCCCATTCCCATGGCGGGCGTGCCTTATCATGCGGTAGAAGGTTATTTAGCAAAATTAGTGCAATTAGGTGAACCTGTAGCCATTTGTGAACAAGTAGGTGATCCCGCTACATCAAAAGGGCCGGTTGAACGCAAAATTGTACGAATTGTGACACCAGGTACGGTAAGTGATGAAGCCCTTTTACCAGAACGCCAAGATAACTTAATTGTGGCGGTTTATCAGGAAAAAGAAAAATTTGGTCTAGCCACATTAGACATGACATCTGGACGTTTCCAGCTTTGTGAACCTCATTCAAAAGAAGCCTTACAAGCTGAATTACAGCGTATTAATCCCGTAGAATTACTTTATTGTGAAGATTTTGCTGAAATGGCCATTATCGAACCTTATAAAGGTCTACGTCGTCGTCCAATTTGGGAATTTGAACTTAGTACCGCGATTTCCGAACTTAATCGTCAATTTGGTACGAAAGATTTACGTGCATTTGGTGTAGAAAAATCACCTCTTGGCTTGGCAGCAGCAGGCTGTTTATTGCAATATGCAAAAGAAACACAACGTGCTTCTCTGCCACACATTCAAAGCATCAGTGTCATTCAAAATAACGATAATATTCAATTAGATGCCGCAACACGCCGAAATTTAGAACTCACTCAAAATCTTGCGGGTGGTACAGAAAACACGCTGGCTTCGGTATTAGATAAATGTGTTACGCCAATGGGTAGCCGTTTGTTAAAACGTTGGATTCATCAGCCTATCCGTCAAACAGACATTCTATTAAAACGCCAAAAAACGATTGGTGAAATTATTGAGCAAGATTTGTATCACGAATTGCAGCCTTATTTGCAACAAGTGGGGGATATGGAACGTATTCTTGCTCGTGTAGCACTGCGTTCTGCACGTCCTCGCGATCTCACACGTTTACGTACTGCATTAGAACAAATTGAACCGATAAAATCGCTGATTCATACAAAAACATCGTCAAATTTGACCGCACTTTCTGCACAAATTGATGATTTTTCCGCGCAAATCGAACTACTTAATAAAGCAATTATTGAAACCCCTCCGTTATTAATTCGCGATGGTGGCGTTATTGCTGAAGGCTATAATGCCGAATTAGACGAATGGCGAACCCTTTCCGCTGGCGCAACGCAATATTTAGAAAATTTAGAACAACGTGAACGAGAAAGCACAGGTATTGATACCTTAAAAATTGGCTTTAATGCGGTGCATGGTTATTACATTCAAATCAGCCAAGGGCAAGCTCATAAAGCACCGATTCATTATGTTCGTCGTCAAACCTTAAAAAATGCCGAACGCTACATTATTCCTGAATTAAAAGAATATGAAGACAAGGTTTTAAAATCAAAAGGCGCGGCGCTTGCTTTAGAAAAGCAACTTTATGATGAATTATTTGATTTATTGTTGCCACATTTAGGTCAATTACAGTTAACCAGCTTGGCATTGTCTGAATTGGATGTGTTAGTTAACCTCGCAGAACGAGCAGAAACCTTAAATTATGTTGCACCACAATTTAGTGATGAAATTGGCGTAAAAATTGAAAATGGTCGCCATCCTGTAGTGGAACAAGTCTTAAAAGATCCCTTTATTGCTAACCCTGTGAATCTCAATCAGCAACGTCATTTGCTGATTATTACTGGCCCAAATATGGGTGGTAAAAGTACCTATATGCGTCAAACAGCTTTAATTACGTTAATGGCGTATATAGGCAGTTTTGTACCGGCTGATAGCGCGGTTATTGGGCAAATTGATCGTATTTTTACTCGAATTGGTGCCTCTGATGATTTAGCATCCGGTCGTTCTACATTTATGGTGGAAATGACAGAAATGGCGAATATTCTTCATCAAGCCACTTCACAAAGTTTAGTTCTGATTGATGAAATAGGACGAGGCACTTCTACTTATGATGGGCTTTCTTTAGCTTGGGCTTGTGCTGAATGGTTAGCGAAGAAAACTCGTTCACTTACGTTATTTGCGACCCATTATTTTGAACTCACCGCACTGCCAGAACAAATTGAAGGCATTGCCAATATTCATTTAGATGCATTAGAACATAACAATACCATCGCCTTTATGCACGCTGTTCAAGACGGTGCAGCAAGTAAAAGTTATGGTCTTGCTGTTGCAGCGCTGGCTGGTGTGCCTCAATCTGTGATTAAACTGGCGAAGCAAAAATTACATCAGTTAGAAAAATTGTCAGCACAAAATGGTGATCAACAAATTCAACATCTAAGAGCGTTAAATCAACATCAAGGTGAATTGGATTTTGAAGCAGAGCCAGATGCTTTACGTGAAGCCATTGAGCAGCTTGCTCCAGATGAATTAAGTCCAAAACAAGCCTTAGCTTATCTGTATCAATTGAAGAAAATGCTGTAAGAAATAAAAAAGAGCGGTCAAAAAATTCATTGTTTTTTATGACCGCTCTTTTATTTTCACTAATTTCTTAAAATCTCATAGATTTCAGAATCTTTTCTATCAAGATAATGGATGGATTGGATTTTACGAATGGTACGTGATTTACCACGGATTAATAAGGTTTCTGTAGTTGCTAAGTTTCCACGGCGAGAAATCCCTTTGAGTAATTCACCGTGCGTAATTCCCGTTGCAGCAAAAACAAGGTTATCATCACGTACTAAATCTTCTAATTTTAAGATTTCATTAACCTTCACGCCTAATGCTTCACAACGTTGAACTTCTTCAGCGGCAATTTTACTATTTTCTTCTGTATCGCCTTTCACTTCATTACGTGGAATAAGACGGGCTTGCATGTCTCCACCTAATGCGCGAATTGCAGCGGCAGCTGCCACACCTTCAGGTGCACCACCAATGCCATAAACCATATCCACTTCAGCATCCGGTAAGCAACATAAAACCGAAGCCGCAACATCACCATCCGGAATAGCCATCACACGAATACCTAGATTATGCATTTGCTTAATCACTTCATCATGACGCGGTTTAGCGAGTACCATCACAGTTAAATCCGATAAGGATTTACCTAAACGAGAAGCCACACGGCGAAGATTTTGTTCAATTGGTAAGCTTAAATCAATCATGCCTTTCACTTCAGGACCAACAACCAATTTTTCCATATACATATCGGGTGCTTTTAAGAAGGTACGTTTACCACCAGCTGCTAATACTGAAATGGCATTTGATTGGCCCATTGCGGTCATTCTTGTGCCATCAATCGGATCAACCGCAATAGAAACGAGTTCACCATTACCTGAGCCCACTTTTTCGCCAATATAAAGCATTGGTGCTTCGTCAATTTCCCCTTCACCAATCACAATTTCACCGTCCATATGGATTAAATTCAGCATATAACGCATGGCTTTGACTGCCGCCTCATCTGCCGCATTTTTATTACCACGTCCAAGCCAAGTATAAGCCGCTAATGCAGCTGCTTCGGTTACTCTTGAAAATTCAATAGCTAATGCACGATTCATTTTTTTCTCCCAATGCAAAAAGTCTGGTTATTTTATCATTAAGCAAACGTTTGCATAATAATTTTTGACAAGAGGCTTTTAAAAATAGGATTAAGTCGGTAGAATAAAGCCGTTTCGGACTTATTTTAAAAAAGGAAATCACTATGTCTTTAGAAATTTTAGATCAGCTTGAAGAAAAAATTAGACAAGCAGTAGAAACCATTCAATTACTTCAACTTGAAGTGGAAGAATTAAAAGAACAAAAAAATCAATCTCAACAAGCGGTAGAAGCGTTGCAACATGAAAACGAGCAACTTAGAAATGAACACCGCAACTGGCAAGAACACATTCGTTCATTGTTGGGTAAATTCGACAACGTATAATGACTATAAAGGCTTAGAAAATCTAAGCCTTTTTTATTATTAGGAAACAATATGAATATTTGCGTGATTTCAGGCAGCACATTAGGCGGCGCTGAATATGTGGCAGAGCATTTAGAAGATGTGTTAAAAACACAAGATTTTTCTACCGCACTTTTCCACGGACCAGAACTTGATGATGTGATTGATGAAAATATTTGGTTGATTGTCACTTCAACACATGGTGCAGGTGAATTGCCTGATAATTTGAAACCACTCTTTGAACAAATTGCGGCATCAGATAAAGATTTATCTTCTCTCCGCTTTGCCGTTGTAGGCTTAGGCAATTCAGATTACGATACATTCTGTCATGCCGTGAATAAAGTTGAAACACAATTAAGTGAAAAAAGTGCGGTCAAAATTTGCGACAGTTTAAAAATCGATGTCTTGCATGTTGATGATCAAGAACAATTTGCTGAAGATTGGCTACCACAATTTATAAATGCACTTTAGTCATAATAAAGCGATAATTTGAGTTATCGCTTTTTCTTTATCCATTATCCAAAAAAATCACCTGTGGATAACTTTAATAAAACCTGTCAAAAACTTGTTCTTTTCCACTGAGTAAATATGATGATTGTTTTAACTGTGGATAAAATTCAAGGTTATCCACAAGAAAAAGCCTTCAAACTGACGGCATTTCAACACAGTCTAAAACGATCTAACTTCTTCATTTAAAAAAGGAAAAGGATCTTATTCACAAGGTGAAAGGATCCTAATAGTAACAATAATAAGATCTTTATATATAAATAGATCTTATCTTTATAACCTCTCGATCTTATCTCATCACAGATTGAATTCTTACTTTCAAGCACACGTAATTTTCAGTAGAATAGCGCCTATTTTTAGATCGAAGATCAAATTGAAGACGAAGAGAGAGATATGTTTTACACCGAAAATTATGATGTGATCGTTGTGGGTGGCGGTCATGCCGGTACAGAAGCCGCGTTGGCTCCGGCACGCATGGGATTAAAAACCCTATTATTGACACATAATGTTGATACCCTTGGACAAATGTCATGTAACCCCGCTATTGGTGGTATTGGTAAAGGCCATTTAGTGAAAGAAGTGGATGCCATGGGCGGGTTAATGGCGCATGCTGCAGATAAGGCGGGGATTCAATTTCGTACTTTAAACAGCAGCAAAGGACCTGCTGTACGTGCAACTCGTGCTCAAGCTGACCGTGTTTTATATCGTCAAGCCGTACGCATCGCACTAGAAAATCAACCAAATTTAGATATTTTCCAACAAGAAGTAACGGATATTTTAATTGAGCAAAATCGCGTTTGTGGTGTGGAAACCAAAATGGGACTTAAATTTCGTGCTAAATCGGTCATTTTAACTGCCGGTACTTTCTTAGCGGGTAAGATCCATATTGGTTTAGAACATTATGAAGGTGGCCGAGCTGGTGATCCGGCATCTGTTACACTTTCTCATCGTTTACGTGATCTGAATTTACGTGTAGATCGTTTAAAAACCGGTACACCACCGCGTATTGATGCACGTACGATCAATTTCGATATATTGGCTAAACAACATGGTGATGCCGTATTACCGGTATTCTCTTTTATGGGATCAGTGGATGATCACCCTCAACAAATTCCTTGTTATATCACCCACACCAATGAACAAACTCATGAAGTGATCCGTAATAACTTGGATCGCAGTCCAATGTATACCGGTGTGATTGAAGGGATTGGTCCGCGTTATTGTCCATCCATTGAAGATAAAGTGATGCGTTTTGCGGATCGTAATTCACATCAAATTTATTTGGAACCGGAAGGCTTAACCAGTAATGAAGTGTATCCAAACGGGATCTCTACCAGTTTACCGTTCGATGTGCAAATGGGCATTGTGAATTCTATGAAAGGTTTGGAAAAAGCTCGCATCATTAAACCAGGTTATGCCATTGAATATGATTATTTTGATCCACGTGACTTAAAACCAACGTTAGAAACTAAATCGATTTCGGGTTTATTCTTTGCGGGTCAAATTAACGGTACAACCGGTTATGAAGAAGCGGCAGCACAAGGCTTATTAGCAGGGATTAACGCAGGTCTTTACGTACAAGAGAAAGAAGCATGGTATCCACGTCGCGATCAATCTTATACTGGCGTATTGGTGGATGATCTTTGTACACTTGGTACCAAAGAACCGTATCGCGTATTTACTTCTCGTGCAGAATACCGTTTGTTATTACGTGAAGATAATGCGGATATTCGTTTAACGCCAATTGCCCATGAATTAGGTTTGATTGATGAGGCTCGTTGGGCGCGCTTTAATCAAAAAATGGAAAATATTGAACAGGAACGCCAACGCTTACGCAGCATTTGGTTGCATCCGCGTTCTGAATATTTAGAAGAAGCGAATAAAGTACTTGGTAGCCCACTTGTGCGTGAAGCCAACGGTGAAGATTTATTGCGTCGTCCTGAAATGACCTACGATATTTTAACTTCTTTAACGCCATACAAACCGGCAATGGAAGACCGAGAAGCCGTAGAACAAGTAGAAATTGCTATTAAGTATCAAGGCTATATTGAGCATCAGCAAGAAGAAATTGAAAAACAAAAACGCCACGAAAATACAGCTATCCCGGCTAACTTTGATTACAGCAAAGTGTCTGGTTTATCTAATGAAGTACGTGCGAAGTTAGAACAACATCGTCCTGTTTCAATTGGCCAAGCGAGCCGAATTTCAGGCATTACTCCTGCGGCAATTTCAATTATTCTGGTGAATTTGAAAAAACAAGGTATGTTGAAACGTGGGGAGTAAACTTCTCAGGTATTGAAAGTAAAAGTGCGGTGAATTTTCATCGCACTTTTTTATATTACAAATTAAAAAATATGTAATGAGTAGGCTAAATTATTTGCTTAAATAAAAACACTAAGGATTTTAACCGCACTTTCAAGTAGAATGACGACAAACAGACAAGATAGATAGAAAAATGAAAGCAAAACTCGAAAATTTACTGACTCAAGCTGAAATTCAATTAACAGATCGACAAAAAGATCAACTTATCCAGTTAGTGCAATTACTCAATAAATGGAATAAAGCCTATAACTTAACCTCTGTGCGTGATCCACAGGAAATGTTAGTGAAACATATCTTGGATAGTATTGTTGTTAGTCCTTATTTACAAGGGGATCGTTTTATTGATGTAGGAACCGGTCCAGGCTTGCCAGGTCTGCCTTTAGCCATTATTAATCCTACCAAGCAATTTGTCTTGTTAGATAGTTTAGGTAAGCGTATTAGCTTTATTCGAAATGCAGTACGTGAGTTAGGACTAACAAATGTAGAACCTGTTCTTAGCCGCGTTGAGGAATACCAACCTGAACAAAAATTCGACGGTGTACTAAGTCGTGCATTTGCTTCGTTAAAAGATATGACAGATTGGTGTCATCATTTGCCAAAGAAAGATGGATATTTTTATGCCTTGAAAGGCATTTATCACGAAGATGAAGTTCAAGAATTAGACAAAAAATTCGAAGTAAAAGACGTAATAACTTTACATGTTCCTGAGCTTGTAGGTGAACGACATTTAATCGTTTTACGATAAAACACACTTTTTTTGTGACGATTTTGTGAATATTTTTTTAAAAGTGTGATTTGTTTAACATTTTTTAGTGGTTTAAAAGTTGAAACTCTTTGTAGCACGGGTATAATTAGATGGTTTTTGTATTTTAAAAAAATAAGATAATGTCTAAGGTTTTAACACAGGCTAAAAATCGATATCAAAAGGCGATAATCATTGAGTCGGTTTGTCTTGTTGTTTTTGGGGTATTCCTTGCAATTTGGCAAGGTGAAAGTGCGGTAGATTTCAGTTTAGGATTTATCAGTGCTTTTGTACCATTTTGTGCTTTTGCTTATATTGTTTTTTTTCGCAAACAAGATTTTTCAACAAAATTAAAGGCATTTTATCTTGCTGAAGTAGTTAAGTTTCTATTCACTATTTTGTTGGTTATAACCTTTTTTAAATGGTTTGAAATTACTAATTTTTTACTGTTTTTTAGCGGTTTTATGGTGGCATTATTATTGAATAATTTGCTTCCTTTTTTGTTTAGATAAAACAGCATCCATTTTATTATTTTTTATACAGGGTATTTATTATGTCAGGACAAACCTCGATTGAGTATATCCAGCACCATTTGACTTACCTAACCACAGGGGAAGGATTTTGGACCTTTAATTTAGATACATTTTTCTTTTCTATCGTTTGCGGTTTAGTTTTTATTGGTATTTTTTATAAAGTAGCTAAAAAAACGACAACCGGTGTTCCAGGAAAATTGCAGTGTGCAGTTGAAATGGCTGTAGAATGGATAGATGGTGTCGTTCGTGAAAACTATCATGGAAAACGAGGGGTTATTGCGCCATTAGCATTAACTATCTTCGTTTGGGTGTTTATCATGAATGCAATTGACCTTGTACCTGTTGATTACATCCCTCAACTTTTTGCTTTAATTAGCGGAGATCATCATATTCCTGTACGTGCCGTGCCTACTACAGATATGAACATGACCTTCGCAATGTCTATTTCTGTATTTATTCTAATTCTGTTTTATACCGTGAAATCTAAAGGTATTACAGGATTGGTTAAAGAATATACGTTACATCCTTTTAATCATTGGGCTTTTATTCCCGTAAACTTACTATTAGAGTCTGTTACTTTAATTTCAAAACCAGTCTCTCTTGCTTTACGTTTGTTCGGTAATATGTATGCTGGTGAGTTGATTTTCATTCTTATCGCAGTGATGTATTCAGCTAATGCTTTCGTTGCTGCTATGGGAGTGCCATTGCATTTAGTTTGGGCTATATTCCATATTTTGGTTATAACGTTGCAAGCCTTTGTTTTCATGATGTTAACTGTTGTTTATCTCAGTATCGCTTATAACAAAGCCGAACATTAATTAACTTTTTTATTAACAAACCGGGCGAAAGCCTTAACTCAACTTGGAGAAATCTTATGGAAACTGTAATTAGTGCAACAATTATTGCATCTGCGATTATGCTTGCTTTTGCTGCTTTAGGTACTGCAATTGGCTTCGGTCTTTTAGGTGGTAAATACCTAGAATCTGCAGCTCGCCAACCTGAATTAGCTAACTCACTACTTACAAAAATGTTTATCGTTGCAGGTCTATTGGATGCGATTGCTATGATTGCAGTTGGTATCGGCTTGTACTTTGCATTTGCAAACCCATTTGCCTCATTATTAGGTTAATAAACAACAAACAGCCTATTAAAGAAGGGGGTATGTTGTGAATATTAATGCAACATTAATTGGCCAAACTATAGCATTTATCATCTTTGTATGGTTTTGTGTTAAATATGTATGGCCACCAATTATTAAAGCAATTGAGGAACGTCAGAGCCAAATTGCGAACGCGTTAGCGTCAGCTGAAGCAGCGAAAAAAGAGCAAGCAGATACTAAAAATCTTGTGGAACAAGAACTTTTATCTGCAAAAGTACAAGCTCAAGAGATTTTAGATGCTGCGAATAAACGTCGCAATGAAGTGTTAGACGAAGTGAAGGCAGAAGCCGAAGAACTGAAAGCAAAAATTATTGCTCAAGGTTATGCTGAAGTAGAAGCAGAACGTAAACGTGTTCAAGAAGAATTACGTGTTAAAGTGGCTTCATTAGCAGTGGCTGGTGCTGAGAAAATTGTGGGTCGTTCTATTGACGAAGCGGCAAACAATGACATTATTGATAAATTAGTTGCAGAGTTATAAGAGGCTTAGCTTATGTCAGAATTAACTACAATAGCTCGCCCTTATGCAAAAGCTGCATTCGACTTTGCCATTGAACAAAGTGCGGTCGAAAAATGGACTGAAATGTTAGGTTTCGCTGCTGCCGTAGCTGAAGATGAAGCGGTAAAAGCTTACTTAAGTAGTTCTCTTTCTGCACAGAAATTAGCTAATACAGTAATTTCTATTTGTGGCGAACAATTGGATCAATATGGGCAAAATCTTATTCGGTTAATGGCTGAAAATAAGCGTTTGAGTGCGATTCCTACCGTGTTTGAAGAATTTAAACATTATGTGGAAGAACATCAAGCTATTGCAGAAGTTGAAGTAACTTCTGCACAACCATTGAATGCAACACAAATCGAAAAAATTGCAGCTGCAATGGAAAAAAGATTAGCTCGCAAAGTGAAATTAAATTGCAATGTAGATAGCTCACTGATTGCCGGTGTAGTGATTCGTACAGAAGATTTTGTGATTGACGGAAGTAGTCGTGGACAACTTGCTCGTCTCGCAAATGAGTTGCAATTATAAGAGGAATACAAGATGCAACTAAATTCAACTGAAATTAGTGAATTGATTAAAAAACGCATCGCTCAATTTGACGTGGTGAGCGAAGCCCGTAATACAGGGACAATTGTTTCTGTAAGTGACGGGATTATTCGTATTCATGGCTTAAGCGATGTGATGCAAGGCGAAATGATCGCCTTACCAGGCAACCGTTACGCAATGGCACTTAACCTTGAACGTGATTCTGTTGGTGCGGTAGTAATGGGTCCTTACGCAGATTTAGCGGAAGGTATGGAAGTACAATGTACTGGCCGTATTCTTGAAGTACCAGTTGGCCGTGGTTTATTAGGTCGTGTGGTAAATACGCTTGGTCAACCAATCGATGGTAAAGGTGAAATTGAAAACGATGGTTTCTCTCCTGTTGAAGTCATTGCACCAGGTGTTATCGATCGTAAATCTGTTGATCAGCCTGTACAAACTGGTTATAAAGCGGTTGACTCAATGGTGCCAATCGGTCGTGGTCAACGTGAGTTAATCATCGGTGACCGTCAAACGGGTAAAACAGCATTAGCAATCGACGCAATCATTAACCAACGTGATTCAGGTATTAAATGTATCTATGTAGCGATCGGCCAAAAAGCGTCGACTATTGCAAACGTAGTACGTAAATTAGAAGAGCACGGTGCGCTTGAAAACACTATCGTTGTTGCGGCATCTGCATCTGAATCAGCTGCTTTACAATATTTAGCGCCTTATGCTGGTTGTGCAATGGGTGAATATTTCCGTGATCGCGGTGAAGATGCGTTAATCGTTTACGATGACTTATCAAAACAAGCCGTTGCTTATCGTCAAATTTCATTATTATTACGTCGTCCACCAGGTCGTGAAGCCTATCCAGGTGACGTATTCTATCTACACTCACGTTTACTTGAACGTGCAGCACGTGTAAACGAAGAATACGTAGAAAAATTCACTCAAGGTGCAGTAAAAGGAAAAACTGGTTCTTTAACCGCTCTTCCAATTATTGAAACTCAAGCAGGTGACGTTTCAGCATTCGTTCCAACCAACGTAATTTCGATTACCGATGGTCAGATTTTCTTAGAATCTAACTTATTTAACTCTGGTATTCGTCCAGCGGTAAACCCAGGTATTTCGGTATCTCGTGTGGGTGGTTCTGCACAAACTAAAGTAGTGAAAAAATTAGCTGGTGGTATCCGTACTGCATTAGCTCAATATCGTGAATTAGCGGCGTTTGCTCAGTTCGCATCTGACCTTGACGATGCTACCCGCAAACAACTTTCTCACGGTGAAAAAGTCACTGAATTATTGAAACAAAAACAATATGTACCGCTTAGCGTAGCAGAGCAATCTGTGTTGCTTTTCGCGGTTGAGTTTGGCTATTTAGAAGATGTGGAATTGCAAAAAATTGCAAGTTTTGAAGCCGCACTTTTAGATTACGCTCGCCGTAACCACAGCGAGTTTATGGCTGAATTGACCAAAACCGGCAATTACAATGATGAAGTTAAATCATCATTGAAAACGATTTTGGATAACTTTAAAGCCAACAGCGCGTGGTAAAAGTAACGGAGAAATAAGATGGCAGGTGCAAAAGAGATAAAAACCAAAATTGCCAGTGTACAAAGTACACAAAAAATTACAAAGGCAATGGAAATGGTGGCGACCTCGAAAATGCGTAAAACGCAGGATCGTATGTCGGCTTCTCGTCCGTATTCTGAAACAATACGAAATGTTATCAGCCACGTCTCTAAAGCAAGTGTTGGTTATAAACACCCATTTTTAATTCAACGCGAAGTGAAAAAAGTCGGGATCTTAGTGGTCTCGACTGACCGCGGAATGTGTGGTGGTTTGAACATTAACTTGTTTAAAACCGTCATGACAGAAATCAAACAATGGAAAGATAAAGGTGTTAATGTTGAATTGGGTTTAATTGGCTCAAAAGGCATTAGTTTCTTCCGTTCATTAGGATTACCTGTTCGTGCACAACTTTCCGGTTTGGGTGATAATCCGACAATGGAAGACTTAATTGGTGTTGCAAACGGTATGTTTGGTAGCTATAAAGACGAAGAAGTAGATGCAATTTATATTGCCTACAATAAATTCGTTAATACAATGGCACAAAAACCTGTTTATCAACAATTAATACCATTACCGGCATTAGAAACCGATAATTTAGAGCAAAGACAAAGCACCTGGGATTACCTTTACGAGCCTGAGCCAAAAGTCTTATTAGACAGTTTGCTTACTCGTTATTTGGAATCACAAGTGTATCAATCTGTGGTAGATAACCTTGCTTCCGAGCAAGCTGCTAGAATGGTAGCAATGAAAGCGGCAACTGATAATGCAGGTAATTTAATCAATGACTTGCGATTAGTTTACAATAAAGCCCGTCAAGCAAGTATTACAAATGAATTAAACGAAATCGTCGCCGGCGCGGCAGCGATTTAATGAAAGAGGAACGGTAATGTCAGCAGGAAAAATTGTACAAATCATCGGTGCGGTGATTGACGTTGAATTCCCACAAGATGCAGTACCAAAAGTTTACGATGCATTAAAAGTTGAATCAGGTTTAACCCTTGAAGTTCAACAACAATTAGGTGGCGGTGTAGTTCGCTGTATCGCATTAGGTACATCTGATGGCTTAAAACGTGGCTTAAAAGTAGAAAACACTGGTAACCCAATTCAAGTTCCAGTAGGTACAAAAACTTTAGGTCGTATCATGAACGTATTGGGTGAACCAATCGATGAGCAAGGTGATATTGGCGCGGAAGAAAATTGGGCTATCCATCGTCCAGCACCAAGCTATGAAGAACAATCTAACAGTACGGAATTACTAGAAACTGGTATCAAAGTTATCGACTTAATTTGTCCATTCGCAAAAGGTGGTAAAGTAGGTCTATTCGGTGGTGCGGGTGTAGGTAAAACCGTTAACATGATGGAATTAATCCGTAACATCGCGATCGAGCACTCAGGTTACTCTGTATTTGCGGGTGTAGGTGAACGTACTCGTGAAGGTAACGACTTCTATCATGAAATGAAAGATTCTAACGTATTAGATAAAGTATCATTAGTTTACGGACAAATGAATGAGCCACCAGGTAACCGTTTACGTGTTGCGTTAACCGGTTTAACTATGGCAGAGAAATTCCGTGACGAAGGTCGTGATGTATTATTCTTCGTGGATAATATCTATCGTTATACCCTTGCTGGTACTGAAGTATCTGCGTTATTAGGTCGTATGCCATCTGCGGTAGGTTACCAACCGACATTAGCAGAAGAAATGGGTGTGTTACAAGAACGTATCACTTCAACCAAAACAGGTTCTATCACCTCTGTTCAAGCGGTATACGTACCTGCGGATGACTTAACTGACCCATCTCCGGCAACAACCTTCGCGCACTTAGACTCAACAGTTGTATTAAGCCGTCAAATTGCATCTTTAGGTATTTACCCTGCGGTTGACCCATTAGATTCAACTTCACGTCAATTAGACCCACTCGTTGTTGGTCAAGAGCACTATGATGTAGCGCGTGGCGTACAAGGTATCTTACAACGTTATAAAGAATTAAAAGATATTATCGCAATTCTTGGTATGGACGAGTTATCTGAAGATGACAAACTTGTGGTAGCACGTGCACGTAAAATTGAACGTTTCTTATCACAACCGTTCTTCGTTGCTGAGGTATTTAACGGTACTCCAGGTAAATACGTTTCTTTAAAAGAAACTATCCGTGGCTTTAAAGGTATTTTAAACGGCGAATACGACCATATTCCAGAACAAGCGTTCTACATGGTCGGTACAATCGACGAAGCGCTAGAAAAAGCCAAAAATATGTAATCACTTCAAGTCATTTGAAGGAGAACAAAAATGGCGACATTTAACCTAATAATAGTCAGCGCAGAGCGAAAAATCTTTGAAGGTGCTGTGAAACAAATCCAAGCAACAGGTGTGGAAGGTGAACTTGGTATTTTACCAAACCACACCCCTTTGATGACGGCAATTAAGCCAGGGATTGTTAAATTCACCCTTGAAGATGGCAATGAAGAAGTTATCTATGTTTCAGGCGGCTTCTTAGAAGTTCAACCTAAAGTAGTAACAGTGCTTGCCGATGTTGCAATTCGCGGTAGCGAATTAGATGCAGATCGTATTCGTGAAGCAAAACGTAAAGCGGAAGAAAATATTGTGAATCACGCTGTTGATGTGGATCATGATTTACTTGTAGCTAAACTTTCTAAAGAGTTGGCGAAACTTCGTGCTTACGAACTTACTGAAAAACTCGTTAAATCAAAACGATAAGTTAATGATAATAAAAAAGAGCGGTTATTTTGACCGCTCTTTTTGTTTTTCTATCGTAAGAAATATCGATACGCTTTACTTTCAGTTACATCTTCATAAACATAACCGAGTTCTGCTAAAGCTTGTTCAAATTCTTCGTTATCTTTTTCGCCTAATTGGAAAGCCGCAAGAATATTACCGTAATCAGCTCCATGAGCACGATAATGAAATAATGAAATATTCCAACGTTTACCCAAAATTTCTAAGAATTTAAGTAGAGCCCCTTTTTGTTCTGGAAATTCAAAGCTATAAAGTCTTTCATGATGATTAGAAACTCGTCCACCCATTAAATAACGCACGTGAGTTTTCGCGATATCATCATCAGACATATCTTCTACATCAAAGCCATTTTTCGTTAAATCAGCAATAATTTCCGATTTTTCAGCTTCATTAGCCGTGCGCACACCAACGAAAATACAGGCTTTTTGATTATCTGCATAACGATAACTGAATTCTGTTACTGCACGGTTGCCGATGACATGGGCAAATTTTAAGAAACTACCCGGTTGTTCAGGCATCGTTACCGCCAATAAAGCTTCACGGTTTTCACCAATTTCACAACGTTCCGAAACATAACGCAGTGTATGGAAGTTAAGGTTGGCGCCAGATAGAATTGCCGCCATATTTTTGCCTTCCAAATTGTTTTGTTTCACGTATTTCTTCAAACCAGCTAATCCTAAGGCACCAGATGGCTCTGCGACAGCACGCACGTTTTCGAATAAATCTTTCATTGCTGCACAAACTTCATCGCTGTCCACTAGTACCATACCGTCTAAATATTTTTGACATAAACGGAATGTTTCATCACCAATACGTTTTACCGCTACACCATCAGCAAATAAGCCAACATGTGCTAAATCGGTAGGTTCACCTTTTTCTAAGGCTGCATTCAAACAAGCTGAATCTTTGGACTCGACACCAATGACTTTGATTTCCGGCATAAATTGTTTGAGCAAAATCGCTACGCCAGCGGCGAGACCCCCGCCTCCGATTTGCACAAAGACATAATCCAAATCAGCCACCTGTTGTAGCATTTCCA
>CAKVVS010000003.1:0-21500 GCA_934834395.1 Parahaemophilus parainfluenzae
ATTGGAACCACGCCTGAAGCGGTAGCAAGTGCCTTGTTAAATCATGAACGGTTACGCATTGTGACAAATAATATCAATGCAGCTCATTTATTACGCCAAAATGAAACTTTTGATATTACGATGGCAGGTGGCTCCTTACGTAAGGATGGTGGAATCATTGGTGAGGCAACGGTTAATTTTATTTCGCAATTCCGTTTAGACTTTGGAATTCTGGGCATTAGTGCAATAGACCTTGATGGTTCATTGTTGGACTATGATTACCATGAAGTCCAAGTTAAACGAGCCATTATAGAAAGCTCTCGCCAAACGTTATTAGCGACCGACCATTCGAAATTCTCTCGACAAGCGATTGTGCGATTAGGGGAACTTAAAGATGTAGATTATCTTTTCACTGATGATGTACCAAAACAAATTGCGGATTATTTAGAAAATAGCAACACAAAGCTAGTGATTTGCAAATGATGGAAATAGGAAGTGCGGCCAAAATTGACCGCACTTTTTTGGTAAGCATCCATGCCTAGCCACTGCTGTTTCGACCAATTCAAAATTAACTTCATTCACCCAACCTCCTTATTGATGTGAGATGAAACTAATTTTGCTGCAATAGTTGTTAAATTTTAGGGATACAAATGGAGGGCAAATCATTCGACTGCCAATTTTTTATTTAGGACAACGGGGAAGGTTTGCTTGAAGAGTCAAGAAAGACTAGAGCTTGATAGATCAAGTGGGTACATCGAGATCCCTCTCTAAATGTAATTTATTTATACTGCTGTTTTGGTAAAAAGGGAATCTTAAAATTATAAATATGTGATCGAGATCACAAATTAAATGCAAAAAGAAAGCTGCTTATTTTTGTTTAGAAAATAAGCAGCTATTTTATTGCTTTTTATCGATTTAAATTCACCGCACCTTCGTAACCAAGTTGTCGCCAAGCTTCATAAACTGCAACAGCTACCGAGTTAGATAAGTTCATACTTCGGCTATTTGCGGTCATTGGGATACGGATTTTTTGTTCCATTGGCATTTTATCCAAAATAGACATGGGAATACCACGGGTTTCAGGACCAAACATTAAATAATCCCCTAATTCAAATTGCACTTCGCTATGTGCGGGGCCGCCTTTAGTGGTGAGTGCAAAAAGACGTTTCGGTTTTTCGCTTTCTAAAAAGGCTTCAAAGGTTTTATGTTTTTTGATTTCAGCAAATTCATGATAATCCAAGCCGGAGCGACGTAATTTTTTATCATCCCATGTAAAGCCAAGTGGCTCGATTAAATGAAGACGAAAGCCAGTGTTGGCACAAAGACGAATAATATTTCCCGTATTTTGTGGAATTTCAGGTTCGTATAACACAATATCTAACATAATGATTTCCTAATTTTTTTGATACAGGCGGTAGCTCACCATACCTGTGGTTTTTTCTTTTAGTAATTGCCAATTTTCAGGTACGCTTAGCGGTTTGTCTTTTTCTGTTTCAACATAAATCAACGCATGGGGTAACAGCCAATTCTTTTCCTCCAAGAGGGCAATTGCTTGTTCGGCTAAGCCAAAATGAAAAGGTGGATCTAAAAATACCACATCAAAGTGCGGTTGATTTTGCACTTGTTTTAAAAATTCTAAACTATTTTGATTGATTACCTGAGCTTGTTCACTCGTTGTTTTTAGCGTTTGCAAATTTTTCTTTAATTGGTTTGCCACATTTTTATCTAACTCTAAAAACGTCACCTGTTTCGCTTGGCGAGAAAGGGCTTCAAAACCAAGTGAGCCACTGCCTGCAAAGCAATCAAGACAATGGCTATCCACAATGTAAGGCATCAACCAGTTGAATAAGGTTTCTTTTACGCGATCGCCTGTTGGACGCAAACCTTCAGCATTTAAAACCGGTAATTTTCGTCCACGCCAAAGACCCGCGATGATTCGAACTTCGCCTTTGGCATTTTGAACTTGCATTTTTTTCATAAAGAAACAGATTTTTAGTGAAAATTGTGCTTAGTTTAGACGATTTTTTGCTAGAATAGGCAGTATTTTTTAAAGATTTGTGTTTAAGAGAAGAATTTATGTCAGAAGAAAAGAAAAAAGGCGGGTTTTGGGCCTCTCTTTTTGGTCGCAATAAAAAGCAAGAAGAACAAAAAATTGAGCCAATTATTGAAGAGCCATCTGTCGAACCTGCCGATGTTTCACCTGAGGAAGAAATTGTTCACGCTGAAGAGAACGTTCAATTAGAACAAGTTGAACAGGAAGAATTACAGGAATTAGCTGAACAACTGCAAGAAGATAAAGCAGAAGAGGTCGTTGTTGAGCACCTTGAACCTATTGTCGAAGAAGTGATTTCACCTGAAAGTGCGGTCAATGTTGAACCTGTTTTAGATACACCGGTGATTGAAACAATTGACGAAGAAACAGTAAAAACAGAAGAAATTTCAACCGCACTTCCTACAGCAGAGCCAGCAGAAAGCATTATTGAACAAGATAATGTCATTGAAGATCTTCCTGTGGTTGAAGCTGAGATTGAGCCTGAAATTGTTGACGATGTTAAAGACGAATTACGTTCAGATATCAATACCGAAACGCAAGAAAAACCAAGTGAAGGTGGCTTTTTCAGTCGTTTAGTCAAAGGCTTACTCAAAACCAAACAAAATATTGGTGCGGGTTTCCGTTCTTTCTTTTTAGGCAAGAAAATTGATGATGATTTGTTTGATGAGTTGGAAGAGCAACTTTTGATTGCGGATATTGGCGTACCAACAACCAATAAAATCATTAAGAATTTAACGGAGCATGCAAGTCGTAAACAATTACAAGATGCGGAATTACTTTACCAACAACTTAAAGTTGAAATGGCGGAGATCTTAAAACCTGTCGCGCAGCCGCTAGTTATTGATACCACTAAAAAACCGTATGTTATTTTAATGGTTGGCGTGAATGGTGTAGGTAAAACAACCACAATTGGTAAGTTGGCTCGTAAATTCCAAAATGAAGGTAAATCAGTCATGTTAGCGGCAGGGGATACTTTCCGTGCGGCAGCAGTAGAACAACTTCAAGTATGGGGTGAACGTAATAATATCCCGGTGGTGGCACAAAGTACAGGGTCAGATTCTGCGTCGGTGATTTTTGATGCGATGCAATCTGCCGCAGCACGTAACATTGATATTTTAATTGCGGATACGGCAGGACGTTTACAAAATAAAAATAATCTCATGGATGAATTGAAGAAAATTGTTCGCGTCATGAAAAAATACGATGAAACCGCACCGCACGAAATCATGCTTACCTTAGATGCGGGTACAGGGCAGAATGCAATTAGCCAAGCCAAACTCTTTAATGAAGCGGTTGGGTTAACAGGTATTACATTAACCAAATTAGACGGAACAGCAAAAGGTGGGGTAATTTTCGCCATTGCAGATCAGTTTAATTTACCAATTCGTTATATTGGTGTGGGTGAAAAGATTGAAGATTTACGCGAATTTAATGCAGAAGAATTTATTGAAGCATTGTTTGTTCACGAAAATGAAGAATAAAAAGGAATAATAAAGTGATTCGATTTTCAAATGTTTCTAAAGCTTATCACGGTGCGACTCAGCCAGCCTTGCAGGGCTTGAATTTTCATCTTCCTGTTGGAAGTATGACTTATCTTGTTGGGCATTCAGGCGCGGGTAAAAGTACCTTGCTTAAATTGATTATGGGTATGGAGAAAGCGAACGCCGGTAATATTTGGTTTAATGGCCATGATATTACGCGTTTGTCTAAGTATGAAATCCCCTTTTTACGTCGTCAAATCGGCATGGTTCACCAAGATTACCGTTTATTAACGGATCGTAGTGTGGCAGAAAATGTGGCATTGCCATTGATTATTGCTGGCATGAATCCGAAAGAAGCACATACGCGCGCATTGGTTGCACTAGATCGAGTGGGCTTACGTAGTAAAGCGAATTATATGCCTCCACAAATTTCAGGTGGGGAGCAACAACGTGTGGATATCGCGCGTGCCATTGTGCATAAACCGCAACTTTTATTAGCCGATGAGCCAACAGGTAACTTAGATGGTGAACTTTCTTTAGGGATTTTCAATCTGTTTGAAGAGTTTAATCGTTTAGGCATGACGGTGTTAATTGCGACACACGATATCAATTTAATTCAACAAAAACCAAAACCATGTCTTGTACTTGAACAAGGCTACTTACGCTATTAAGGATAAAAAATGACAAGACGTATTGATGCTTCTTTTGGCGTGCAAACTGCTTATACTTTGCGTTCTGTTTTGAACGATTTAGTAAAACGTAAATTTGGTACATTGCTAACAATTTTAGTTATTGCCGTGTCTCTTACGATTCCAACGGTGAGCTATTTGTTATGGAAAAATTTACACTTAGCAACAACTCAATTTTATCCGGAAAGCGAACTCACGATCTATTTACATAAAAATTTAAGTGAAGAAGATGCTAACTTAGTGGTAGAAAAAATCCGTCAGCAAGAAGGTGTGGAATCGTTAAATTATGTTTCTCGTCAAGACAGTTTGAAAGAATTTAAAAGTTGGTCTGGTTTTGGTGAAGAGTTAGAAATTTTAGATGACAACCCATTGCCGGCAGTGGTGATGGTGAAACCGTCTAAAGCGTTTAATGAATCAGAAAAACGAGCTGAGCTACGCGCAAATTTAAATAAAATTAAAGGCGTGCAAGAAGTTCGACTAGATAATGATTGGATGGAAAAATTGACCGCACTTTCGTGGCTTTTTGCACACGTGGCAATTTTCTGCACGGTGTTAATGACAATAGCTGTATTCCTGGTTATCGGAAATAGTATTCGCTCGGATGTTTATAGTAGCCGAGCAAGTATTGATGTGATGAAACTATTAGGTGCAACGGATCAATTTATTCTTCGTCCTTATCTTTACACTGGTATGATTTATGCCGTGTTGGGCGGATTGCTTGCTGCGCTGTTTAGTAGTCTTATTGTCGGGTACTTTACTTCAGCGGTGAAATATGTGACGGATATCTTTGCGGTTACATTTGAGCTCAATGGATTAGGTGTTGGTGAGCTAATCTTCTTATTAGTAAGCTGCTTGATTATGGGTTATGTTGGCGCTTGGATTGCCGCAACAAGACATATTGCAATGTTAGATAACAAACTATAAATTTTATTTATATAAAGTGCGGTCATTTTTTCAGGTGAAAAACACTCGAGAAAATGACCGCACTTTTTTATTTGTGGAAATTAATTGAACAAAAAGCTTGCATAATTAGGTGTTTTTGTGTAATATCCACGGGCTTTCAGATATTGAAAGCCGTTTAATGTAATCATTTATTAAACGAGTATTACGATATGTAATACTAACAATGTTTCCGATTTGGAGACTATATAACAGGTAACTTACACCTCCTTTTCTATTTTGAAGTTAGAATTGTGATTGGTGTTAGTTTTTTATTAGCTAAATTTTATTGGAGCTCTGGTCTAATGCAGAACCAAAGAATCCGTATCCGCTTAAAAGCTTTCGATCACCGTTTGATCGATCAATCTACTGCGGAGATCGTAGAAACAGCTAAACGTACTGGTGCACAAGTTCGTGGTCCAATCCCTTTACCAACTCGTAAAGAGCGTTTCACCGTGTTGATTTCTCCACACGTGAACAAAGACGCGCGTGATCAATACGAAATTCGTACACACAAACGTTTAGTAGATATCGTAGAGCCAACAGAAAAAACTGTTGATGCATTAATGCGTT
Organism: Parahaemophilus parainfluenzae; assembly: GCA_934834395.1. Taxonomy (GTDB): domain Bacteria; phylum Pseudomonadota; class Gammaproteobacteria; order Enterobacterales; family Pasteurellaceae; genus Haemophilus_D; species Haemophilus_D parainfluenzae_Q. Next base: position 5,715 of record CAKVVS010000003.1, read on the forward strand.
TAGATTTGGCTGCCGGCGTGGACGTGCAGATCAGCCTAGGTTAATTAAGAGGTTATTACAATGATTGGTTTAGTCGGTCGTAAAGTTGGTATGACCCGTATCTTCAATGAAGACGGTGTTTCTGTACCAGTTACCGTTATCGAAATCGAAGCCAACCGCGTAACTCAAGTTAAAACTCTTGAAAACGATGGCTATACTGCAGTTCAAGTTACTACTGGTTCTAAAAAAGCGAATCGTGTAACTAAACCTGAAGCAGGCCATTTCGTGAAAGCAGGTGTTGAAGCTGGTCGCGGTTTATGGGAATTTCGTACTGAAGGTGAAGAATTCACTTTAGGTCAAGAAATCAATGTTGACATCTTTGCGGATGTTAAAAAAGTAGATGTTACTGGTACTTCTAAAGGTAAAGGTTTCCAAGGTGGTGTTAAACGTTGGAACTTCCGTACTCAAGATGCTACACACGGTAACTCTTTATCACATCGTGTACTTGGTTCTATTGGTCAAAACCAAACTCCAGGTCGTGTGTTTAAAGGTAAAAAAATGGCAGGACATTTAGGTGCTGAGCGTGTAACCGTTCAATCACTTGAAGTTGTTCGTGTAGATGCTGAGCGTAAATTGCTATTAGTAAAAGGTTCTGTACCTGGTGCTATCAATGGCGATGTTATCGTTAAGCCGGCAGTTAAAGCATAAGTCTAGGAGATAGAGATGGAATTACAAGTTGTAGGTGCAAACGCACTAACTGTTTCTGAAACTACCTTCGGACGTGAGTTTAACGAAGCTTTGATTCACCAAGTTGTTGTTGCTTATGCAGCAGGTGCTCGTCAAGGTACTCGTGCGCAAAAAACTCGTGCTGAAGTGTCTGGTTCAGGTAAAAAACCTTGGCGTCAAAAAGGTACAGGTCGTGCTCGTTCTGGTGATATCAAATCACCAATCTGGCGTTCTGGTGGTACAACCTTCGCGGCTAAACCACAAGATCACAGCCAAAAAGTGAACAAGAAAATGTACCGTGGTGCTATCAAAAGCATTCTTTCTGAATTAGTTCGTCAAGACCGTTTGGTTGTTGTTGAAAAATTCGAATTAGATGCACCAAAAACTAAAGTATTAGTACAAAAATTAAAAGATTTAGCAGTTGAAGATGCGTTAATTATCACAGCAAGTTTAGATGAAAATCTATTCTTAGCAGCACGTAACTTATATAAAGTTGATGTACGTGATGTTCAAGGTATCGATCCAGTTAGCTTAATCGCTTTCGATAAAGTGATTGTTACTGTTGATGCTGTGAAACAAATTGAGGAGATCCTAGCATGAGTCAAGAACGTTTGCTAAGCGTGCTACGTGCACCGCACATCTCTGAAAAAGCAACTAACAATGCTGAAAAATCTAACACTGTTGTACTTAAAGTTGCTTTAGATGCGAACAAAGCTGAAATTGCTGCTGCTGTTGCTCAATTATTTGAAGTAAAAGTTGACTCAGTTCGTACTGTGGTTGTTAAAGGTAAAACTAAACGCCGTGGTAACAAAATGGGTCGTCGCAGCGACTGGAAAAAAGCTTATGTAACTTTAGCCGAAGGCCAAAACTTGGACTTCGTGGACAGTGCAGAGTAATCGGAGGAAATTAGAGAATGGCTATCGTTAAATGTAAGCCGACCTCCGCTGGTCGTCGTCACGTTGTTAAAATCGTGAACCCTGAATTATACAAGGGTAAACCTTACGCGCCTCTTCTAGATACTAAATCTAAAACTGGTGGTCGTAACAATTATGGTCGTATTACCACTCGCCACATCGGTGGTGGTCATAAACAACATTACCGTTTAATCGATTTCAAACGTAACAAGCTAGATATCCCAGCGGTTGTTGAACGTTTAGAATATGATCCAAACCGTTCAGCTAACATTGCTTTAGTGCTTTATAAAGATGGTGAACGCCGTTATATCTTAGCACCTAAAGGTTTGTCAGTTGGCGATCAAATCCAATCTGGCGTTAACTCACCTATTAAAGTGGGTAACTCATTACCAATGCGTAATATCCCAGTTGGTTCAACAGTACATAACGTTGAATTAAAACCAGGTAAAGGCGGTCAAATCGCTCGTTCTGCTGGTGCTTATGTACAAATCATCGCTCGTGAAGGCAACTACGTAACTTTACGTTTACGTTCAGGCGAAATGCGTAAAGTATTAGCTGAATGTGTTGCTACAATCGGTGAAGTTGGTAACTCAGAACATATGCTTCGCGTATTGGGTAAAGCTGGTGCTAACCGCTGGAGAGGCATTCGCCCTACAGTTCGTGGTACTGCAATGAACCCAGTAGATCACCCACACGGTGGTGGTGAAGGTCGTAACTTTGGTAAACACCCAGTAACTCCTTGGGGCGTTCAAACTAAAGGTAAGAAAACTCGTCACAACAAACGTACTGATAAATATATCGTACGTCGTCGTGGCAAATAATTTAAATTAATAAGAGGATAAGCCATGCCACGTTCTCTCAAGAAAGGTCCTTTCCTTGACCTACACTTGTTGAAGAAGGTAGAGAAGGCGGTGGAAAGCGGGGATAAAAAACCAATCAAAACTTGGTCCCGTCGTTCAATGATCATTCCTTCAATGATCGGATTGACCATCGCAGTCCATAATGGTCGTCAGCACGTTCCTGTTTATGTATCTGATGAAATGATCGGCCATAAATTAGGTGAATTTGCACCGACTCGTACATACCGCGGTCACGCGGCAGATAAGAAAGCTAAGAAATAAGAGGTAAATAGATGGAAACTATCGCAAAACATCGTTACGCTCGCACTTCTGCCCAAAAAGCTCGCTTAGTTGCCGATTTAATTCGTGGTAAAAAAGTTGCGCAAGCATTAGAAATCTTAACTTTTACTAACAAAAAAGCTGCGGCTTTAGTGAAAAAAGTATTAGAGTCTGCTATTGCTAACGCAGAGCATAATGATGGTGCAGATATCGATGATCTTAAAGTTGCTAAAATCTTCGTTGACGAAGGTCCTAGCATGAAACGTGTTATGCCACGTGCTAAAGGTCGTGCAGATCGTATTTTAAAACGTACTAGCCACATCACTGTGGTTGTGTCAGATCGTTAATAAGTAGAGGAATAGCAATGGGTCAAAAAGTAAATCCAAATGGTATTCGCCTAGGTATTGTAAAACCTTGGAACTCTACTTGGTTCGCGAATACACAAGATTTCGCCGACAATCTTGACGGTGACTTCAAAGTACGCAAATTCTTAACTAAAGAATTAGCAAACGCTTCGGTTTCACGTATTACTATTGAGCGTCCAGCGAAAAGTATTCGTGTAACAATTCACACAGCTCGCCCTGGTATCGTTATCGGTAAAAAAGGTGAAGATGTTGAAAAATTACGTAACGCAGTATCTCAAATCGCTGGCGTTCCGGCTCAAATCAACATTGCTGAAGTGAAAAAACCGGAATTAGATGCAAAATTAGTTGCAGACAGCATCGCTTCTCAATTAGAACGTCGTGTAATGTTCCGTCGTGCTATGAAACGTGCGGTACAAAGCGCAATGCGTTTAGGTGCTAAAGGTATCAAAGTTGAAGTTAGCGGTCGTTTAGGTGGTGCAGAAATCGCACGTTCTGAATGGTATCGTGAAGGTCGTGTACCTCTACATACTCTTCGTGCGGACATCGATTATAACACTGCAGAAGCTCATACTACATACGGCGTAATCGGCGTTAAAGTATGGATCTTCAAAGGTGAAATTTTGGGTGGAATGGCTGCAGTTGCGCAATCAGAACAACAACCTGCCGACAAGCCTAAAAAGGCTCCGCGTGGCAAAGGTCGTAAGTAAGGAGAAACGCTAAATGTTGCAACCAAAACGTACAAAATTCCGTAAAGTTCACAAAGGCCGTAACCGTGGTATCGCGGGTGGTACTGAAGTTAGCTTCGGTACATTCGGGTTAAAAGCAGTTGGTCGTGGTCGTTTAACCGCTCGTCAAATTGAAGCGGCTCGTCGTGCAATGACACGTGCAGTTAAACGTCAAGGTAAAATCTGGATCCGTGTTTTCCCAGATAAACCAATTACTGAAAAACCATTAGAAGTCCGTATGGGTAAAGGTAAAGGTAACGTTGAGTACTGGGTAGCCTTAATCCAACCGGGTAAAGTACTTTATGAAATGGATGGTGTGTCAGAAGAGATCGCAAGACAAGCATTTGCATTAGCAGCTGCTAAATTGCCAATCAAGACTACCTTCGTAACTAAGACGGTGATGTAATGAAAGCTCAAGATTTACGTACAAAAAGTGTTGAAGAGCTGAATAATGAATTAGTGAACCTTTTAGGTGAACAATTCAAATTGCGTATGCAAACAGCCACCGGTCAGCTTCAACAAACCCATCAGGCTAAACAAGTGCGTCGTGATATCGCACGCGTTAAAACCATTTTAACTGAGAAGGCGGGTGAGTAATGACTGATAAAATTCGTAGCGTACAAGGTAAAGTTGTTAGCGACAAAATGGAAAAATCTTTCGTTGTTGCTATTGAACGTAAGGTAAAACACCCGTTATACGGTAAATTTATCCGTCGTACAACTAAATTACACGTACACGATGAGAACAACGAAGCCAAATTAGGTGATGTAGTAGAGATTCGCGAATGTCGTCCTCTCTCTAAAACCAAATCTTGGACTTTAGTTCGTGTTGTTGAGAAAGCAGTTATTGCTTAATTAACAAATTAAAAAATAAAAGCCAATGGTTATGCCGTTGGCTTTTTTCTTTCCAAGACTTGCTAAAAAGTCATAAAAATTTAACCACACTTTAAATACGCTAACTTAAGTATAAAATTTTGATTGCGTTTATAGCTTGATTTTGATAAACTCCGCCACCTATCCGCCATATATCTTTATAAGGCATGGATAGGTTCGTCCCGCAAGGGTGTATTATTAACTTAACGGAGCATAAAATATGATCCAAGAACAGACTATGCTGGATGTTGCCGATAACTCTGGTGCTCGCAGCGTAATGTGTATCAAGGTTCTAGGTGGATCGCACCGTCGTTATGCTGCTATTGGTGATATCATCAAAGTTACTGTGAAAGAAGCAATTCCACGCGGTAAAGTTAAAAAAGGTGATGTATTAAAAGCAGTTGTTGTGCGCACCAAGAAGGGTGTTCGTCGCCCAGACGGATCAGTCATTCGCTTCGATGGTAACGCTTGTGTAATTTTAAACAATAACACAGAGCAACCAATCGGTACTCGTATTTTTGGACCGGTGACTCGTGAACTTCGTTCTGAGAAATTCATGAAGATCATTTCTTTGGCACCAGAAGTACTGTAAGGAGAAGTGAGAAATGGCTGCAAAAATTCGTCAAAACGATGAAGTAATCGTACTTGCTGGTAAAGACAAAGGCAAGCGTGGCAAGGTAACCAAAGTGTTACCAAACGGTAAAGTGTTTGTTGAAGGTATCAACATCATCACTAAACATGAAAAACCAGTTCCTGCTTTAGGACAAGCTGGTGGCTTAGTGAAAAAAGAAGCGGCTATCGATGCTTCTAATGTTGCGATTTTCAATCCAAAAACAAACAAAGCTGACCGTGTAGGTTTTAGATTCGAAGACGGCAAAAAAGTACGTTTCTTCAAATCTAACAATGAAATTATCTAACAAACTGGAGTAATGCGATGGCGAAACTGCATGATTACTACAGAGATCAAGTAGTAAACGAGTTAAAAAATAAATTCGGCTACAAATCTGTCATGCAAGTCCCACGAATCGAAAAGATTACCCTGAATATGGGTGTGGGTGAAGCATTGACCGATAAGAAATTGCTAGACAACGCAGTAGCGGACTTAGCAGCAATTAGCGGTCAAAAACCTTTAGTAACTAAAGCTCGTAAATCTGTTGCTGGCTTTAAAATCCGTCAGGGATATCCAATCGGTTGTAAAGTAACACTACGCGGTGAGCGTATGTGGGAGTTCTTTGAACGTTTAATTACAATTGCTGTTCCACGTATTCGTGACTTCCGCGGTCTAAGCGCGAAATCATTTGATGGTCGTGGTAACTACAGCATGGGTGTGCGTGAACAAATCATCTTCCCTGAAATCGATTACGATAAAGTAGATCGTGTACGTGGTTTAGATATCACTATCACAACTACTGCTAAGAATGATGAAGAAGGTCAAGCACTACTTGCTGCCTTTAATTTCCCATTCCGTAAATAAGGCAGGTTATAATGGCAAAACAATCAATGAAAGCACGCGATGTAAAACGCGTTAAATTGGCTGAAAAATTCTTCGCTAAACGTGCAGAATTAAAGAAAATCATTTCTGATGTCAATGCCTCTGACGAAGATCGTTGGAATGCAGTGTTAAAATTACAAACTTTACCACGTGATTCTAGCCCTAGTCGTCAACGTAACCGTTGCCGCCAAACTGGACGTCCTCACGGCGTTTTACGTAAGTTTGGTTTAAGCCGTATTAAGGTTCGTGAAGCTGCTATGCGCGGCGAGATCCCTGGCCTTAGAAAAGCGAGCTGGTAATATACCACTTTATTTTGGAATCGGAGAAAAAGTACAATGAGTATGCAAGATCCAATCGCAGATATGTTGACCCGTATTCGTAACGGTCAAGCTGCGAACAAAGTTGCAATCAATATGCCTTCTTCCAAGCTAAAAGTGGCAATTGCCAACGTATTAGCTGCTGAAGGTTATATCGAAAGTGTTAAAGTTTTAGAAGGTGCAAAACCTGAATTGGAAATTACTTTAAAATATTTCCAAGGCAAACCGGTTGTAGAAAGCATCCAACGTGTAAGCCGTCCTGGTCTTCGTATTTACAAACGTAAAGACGAATTACCAAAAGTTATGGGTGGTTTAGGTGTTGCTGTAATTTCTACATCTAAAGGTGTTATGACTGACCGTGCAGCTCGTCAAGCGGGCTTAGGCGGTGAGATCATCTGTTACGTAGCTTAATAGAGGGGTAGGAAAATGTCTCGTGTTGCAAAGGCACCTGTTAATATTCCTGCCGGCGTTGAAGTTAAACTCGACGGTCAGCTATTAACAGTAAAAGGAAAAAATGGCGAGTTATCTCGCACAATTCATCACTCAGTTGAAGTTAAACAAGATAATGGTCAATTTACTTTCACTCCACGTGAAGGTTTTGTTGAAGCGAATGCTCAATCGGGTACAGCTCGTGCATTAGTTAATGCAATGGTTATCGGTGTTACTGAAGGCTTCACTAAGAAATTACAACTAGTGGGTGTTGGTTACAGAGCTCAAGTTAAAGGCAACGTAGTTGCATTAAGCTTAGGTTTCTCTCACCCTGTGGAGCACACTTTACCAGCAGGTATTACTGCTGAATGCCCTTCACAAACGGAAATCGTTCTAAAAGGTGCTGACAAGCAGTTAATTGGTCAAGTTGCAGCAGATATTCGCGCTTATCGCCGTCCTGAACCTTATAAAGGTAAAGGTGTACGTTACTCTGATGAAGTAGTACGTATGAAAGAGGCTAAGAAGAAATAATTAAGGTAACACTATGGATAAGAAATCAGCTCGTATCCGTCGTGCAGCTCGTGCACGTCATATGATGAGAGAGCAAGGTGTAACTCGTCTAGTTATTCACCGTACTCCGCGTCATATCTACGCACAAGTTATTGCACCAAACGGTTCAGAAGTGCTTGCCGCTGCTTCAACTGTTGAAAAAGCAATTCGTGAGCAAGTTAAATATACCGGTAATAAAGATGCCGCAGCAGTAGTAGGTAAACTTGTTGCTGAGCGCGCATTAGCAAAAGGCGTTAAAGACGTTGCTTTTGACCGTTCCGGTTTTAAATATCATGGTCGTGTCCAAACTTTAGCGGACGCTGCACGTGAAGCTGGTCTACAGTTCTAATGAGGTAAATTGAGATGTCAAACATCGAAAAACAAGCTGGTGAACTGCAAGAGAAGCTAATCGCAGTAAACCGTGTATCAAAAACTGTAAAAGGTGGTCGTATTATGAGCTTTACTGCTTTAACAGTAGTAGGCGATGGTAACGGTCGCGTAGGTTTTGGTTATGGTAAAGCTCGCGAAGTTCCGGCAGCGATCCAAAAAGCGATGGAAAAAGCACGTCGCAATATGATTAATGTCGCTTTAAATGAAGGTACATTACAACACCCAGTTAAAGGTGTTCACACTGGTTCTCGCGTATTTATGCAACCAGCTAGCGAAGGTACAGGTATCATCGCCGGTGGTGCAATGCGTTCAGTGTTAGAAGTTGCTGGTGTACGTAACGTTCTTTCTAAAGCGTATGGTTCAACCAACCCAATCAACGTTGTTCGTGCAACTATTGATGCATTAGCAAATATGAAATCACCAGAAATGGTTGCTGCTAAACGTGGCAAAACCGTTGATGAAATTTTGGGGTAATTGATAATGGCTAAAACTATTAAAGTAACTCAAGTTCGTAGCTCAATTGCTCGTTTACCGAAGCACAAAGCTACCTTGCGTGGTCTTGGTCTTCGCCATATGCACCATACTGTTGAGTTAATCGATACTCCGGCAGTACGTGGTATGATTAACCAAGTTTCATACATGGTTAAAGTGGAGGAGTAAGAGAATGCGTTTAAATACTCTATCTCCGGCTGAAGGTGCTAAGCACAGCGCAAAACGCCTTGGTCGTGGTATTGGTTCAGGTTTAGGAAAAACTGGTGGTCGTGGTCATAAAGGTCAAAAATCTCGTACTGGCGGCGGTGTTCGTCGTGGTTTCGAGGGTGGCCAAATGCCATTATACCGTCGTTTACCAAAATTTGGTTTCACTTCAATGAAATCAGCGGTAACTGCTGAAGTTCGTTTAAACGAATTAACAAAAGTTGAAGGGAATGTTGTCACTTTAGAAACATTAAAAGCTGCAAACATTTTAACTAAAGATATTCAATTCGCTAAAGTTATCTTAGCTGGTGAAGTGAAATCTGCAGTTACTGTACGTGGTTTACGTGTAACTAAAGGTGCAAAAGCAGCAATCGAAGCTGCTGGCGGTTCAGTTGAGGAATAATTAGCAAATGGCTAAACAACCAGGTTATCAAAGCAGAAGTACTAATAGTGGTACTGGTGAACTAAAAAGCAGATTGCTTTTTGTATTAGGTGCACTTATCGTTTATCGTATTGGTTCTTTTATTCCGCTTCCTGGTATTGATGCCGCCGTGCTAGCTCAATTAGTTGAACAACAAAAAGGCACCATCATTGATATGTTAAACATGTTCTCTGGTGGTGCATTGAGCCGAGCATCAATTTTAGCATTAGGTATCATGCCGTATATCTCGGCATCTATCGTCATGCAATTGCTTGCTACGGTTTCACCTGCTTTAGCAGAATTGAAAAAAGAAGGCGCAGCAGGACAAAGAAAAATCACCAAGTATACTCGTTATGCAACGGTGGTTTTTGCTACTATCCAAGCTATCGCAATTTCTACCGGTTTACCGAATATGTTGCCACAGTTAGTGCCAAATATCGGTTTTACTTTTTACTTCACTGCAGTAGTGAGTCTTGTAACCGGAACCATGTTCTTAATGTGGTTAGGTGAGCAAATTACTGAAAGAGGTATTGGTAACGGCATCTCAATTCTTGTTTTTGGTGGTATTGTTGCAGGATTGCCGCATGCAATCATCGAAACAGTTGAGCAAGCTCGTCAAGGACAAATGCATCCTTTAGTTCTTCTACTAATCGCTGCTATTGTTTTTGCAGTAACTTATTTTGTTGTCTTCGTAGAACGTGGACAGCGTAGAATTCGTGTTGAATATGCTAAGCGTCAACAAGGACGTCAAATTTTAGGTGGTCATTCAACTCACTTACCATTAAAAGTTAATATGGCAAACGTAATGCCAGCAATTTTTGCTTCAAGCATTATTTTATTCCCAGCTACATTGACACAATGGTTTGGTCAGAATGATAAGTTTGAGTGGTTAAATGACTTATCAATGTTGTTGAATCCTGGACAACCTCTATATCTTCTTGTTTATGCGGTAGCGATTATTTTCTTCAGTTTCTTCTATACTGCAATGCAATATAATCCACGTGATACAGCAGATAATCTAAAAAAATCTGGTGCATTTATCCCAGGAATTAGACCAGGTGAACAAACATCACGTTATATTGATAAAGTAATGACTCGCTTAACATTAATTGGCGGTCTTTATGTAACATTCGTATGTTTAGTCCCTTACATTATGACATCAGCATGGGATGTTAAATTCTACTTCGGTGGTACTTCCTTATTAATCGTTGTTGTTGTAATTATGGATTTTATCGTGCAAGTTCAGAGTCACTTAATGTCGTCTCAATATGAATCTGCGTTAAAAAAAGCAAACCTTAAAGGTTTTGGACAGTAATTGTTCATTTAAGTAAAAAGGATAAGCAATGAAAGTTCGTGCTTCCGTTAAGAAGATGTGTCGTAACTGTAAAATTGTTAAACGTGAAGGTGTTGTTCGCGTATTATGCAGCGACCCTAAACATAAACAACGTCAAGGTTAATTAACATTTCTTCTTGCAAAGAACCGGTTGAGTAGTTATACTACTCAACTCATTTATGTCCTTGGTATTCTGTTTGAGTATCCTGAAAACGGGCTTTTCAAGATCAGAATACCAAATTAGTTAAAATAATAGGAGTGCATAGTGGCCCGTATTGCAGGCATTAACATTCCTGATCACAAACACGCTGTAATCGCTTTAACTGCAATTTACGGTATCGGTAAAACTCGTTCTAAAAGCATTTGTGCTGCAGCGGGTATTGCTGAAGATGTTAAGATCAGCGAATTGTCTGAAGAGCAGATTGACAAACTGCGTGACGAAGTTGGTAAATTTACCGTTGAAGGTGACTTACGTCGTGAAGTAACACTAAACATCAAACGTCTTTTAGACTTAGGTTGTTACCGTGGTTTACGTCATCGTCGTAGTTTACCGGTACGTGGTCAACGTACTAAAACTAATGCGCGTACCCGTAAGGGTCCACGTAAGCCGATCAAAAAATAGTCGGGGTAAATAAAGAATGGCTAAAACACCAGTTCGTGCACGTAAACGTGTAAAAAAACAAGTTGTAGATGGCGTAGCACACATTCACGCATCTTTCAATAATACAATCGTTACCATTACTGACCGTCAAGGTAATGCTTTAGCTTGGGCTACAGCAGGTGGTTCAGGTTTCCGTGGTTCTCGTAAATCTACCCCGTTCGCTGCACAAGTTGCTGCAGAACGTTGTGCTGAAATCGTTAAAGAATTCGGCTTAAAGAACTTGGAAGTTATGGTTAAAGGTCCGGGTCCGGGTCGTGAATCAACAATCCGTGCATTAAATGCAGCGGGTTTCCGTATCACGAACATCACTGATGTGACTCCGATTCCTCATAACGGTTGTCGTCCACCGAAAAAACGTCGTGTTTAATGGCGTAATAGGATAGTTGGAGAAAGAAAATGGCAAGATATTTGGGCCCTAAACTCAAGCTCAGCCGTCGTGAAGGCACTGATTTATTCCTTAAATCAGGTGTGCGTGCGATTGATTCAAAATGTAAAATTGATACAGCACCAGGTCAACACGGTGCTCGTAAACCGCGTTTGTCTGACTATGGTAGTCAATTACGTGAAAAACAAAAAGTTCGTCGTATCTATGGTATTTTAGAACGTCAATTCCGTAACTACTATAAAGAAGCAAACCGTTTAAAAGGTAATACTGGTGAAAACTTACTAGTATTATTAGAAGGTAGATTGGATAACGTTGTTTATCGCATGGGATTTGCTGCAACTCGCGCAGAAGCTCGTCAATTAGTGAGCCACAAAGCGATTGTCGTAAATGGTCGTGTTGTAAATATCCCATCTTTCCAAGTTTCTGTAAATGATGTCGTTGCTGTTCGTGAGAAATCTAAAAAACAAGCACGTATTAAAGCATCATTAGAATTAGCAGAACAAAGAGAAAAACCAACTTGGTTAGAAGTTGATTCTGCAAAAATGGAAGGTGTGTTCAAACGTGTTCCTGAACGTTCTGATTTATCAGCAGACATTAACGAACATCTGATCGTTGAGCTTTACTCTAAATAATAGTTAAGCTTAAAAGCAAAGAGAGGATAAAATGCAGGGTTCTGTTACAGAATTTTTAAAGCCACGCTTAGTAGATATCGAGCAAATTAGCTCTACTCATGCTAAGGTGATCTTAGAACCGTTAGAGCGTGGCTTTGGTCATACTCTAGGGAATGCATTACGTCGTATCCTTCTGTCTTCAATGCCAGGTTGTGCTGTAACTGAAGTAGAAATTGATGGCGTACTGCACGAATATAGTAGTAAAGAAGGTGTTCAGGAAGATATTCTTGAAGTTCTTTTAAACCTTAAAGGTCTAGCGGTTAAAGTACAGAATAAAGATGATGTTATTCTGACATTAAATAAATCTGGAATTGGCCCTGTTGTTGCAGCAGATATCACCCACGATGGTGATGTTGAGATTGTTAATCCATCACATGTAATCTGTCACTTAACAGACGAAAACGCATCTATTAATATGCGTATTCGTGTTCAACGTGGTAGAGGTTATGTACCTGCATCTGCTCGTACTCATTCACAAAATGAAGATCGTCCAATCGGTCGTTTATTAGTAGATGCTTGTTATAGCCCGGTTGACCGTATTGCTTACAATGTTGAAGCAGCACGTGTTGAACAACGTACTGACTTAGATAAACTAGTTATCGAGTTAGAAACTAACGGGACTATTGATCCGGAAGAAGCAATTCGTCGTGCAGCAACAATTTTAGCAGAGCAACTCGATGCATTCGTTGATTTGCGTGATGTTCGTCAACCTGAAGTCAAGGAAGAAAAACCGGAATTCGATCCGATTTTATTACGTCCTGTTGATGACTTAGAGTTGACAGTTCGTTCTGCTAACTGTTTGAAAGCAGAAACAATTCACTATATCGGTGACTTAGTACAACGTACAGAAGTTGAGTTATTAAAAACGCCTAATCTTGGTAAGAAATCTCTTACTGAAATTAAAGACGTTCTCGCTTCACGTGGCTTGTCACTTGGTATGCGCCTTGAGAATTGGCCACCAGCAAGTATTGCTGAAGACTAGTTTGGTCATAGGTTAAGATTTTTCTGAGAAGGATAAGATCATGCGCCATCGTAAGAGTGGTCGTCAACTAAACCGTAATAGCAGCCATCGCCAAGCGATGTTCCGTAACTTAGCAAGTGCTTTAGTTAGTCATGAAATCATCAAGACTACTTTACCAAAAGCTAAAGAATTACGTCGTGTAGTTGAACCGTTAATTACATTAGCAAAAGAAGATAGCGTTGCAAACCGTCGTTTAGCATTCGCTCGTACTCGTAACATTGAAACTGTTGCGAAATTATTCAATGAATTAGGTCCACGTTTTGCTCAACGTGCAGGTGGTTACACCCGTATCTTAAAATGTGGTTTCCGTGCAGGTGACAACGCTCCAATGGCATACATTGAGTTAGTTGATCGTCCAGAAGTTGCTGAAGCAGCAGCGGAATAATAATTTGTTATAAAATGAAAAGGCTCACATTAGTGAGCCTTTTTTATATCTTGCTTTCCTAAAATTCAGCTTCAGCTCTGAATGTCATTTTTTCACCTGTGATAGGGTGCGTAATCGTAAGTTCTTCTGCATGTAAGCATAGGCGAGGCGACATCGCTTTAGCTTGTGGGTGAGAATAAAACTTGTCTCCTAAAATTGGATGTCCAAGTGCAAGCGTATGCAAACGTAGTTGGTGCGAACGTCCTGTGATTGGTGTTAGTTTCACTCGAGTGCAGTTAGTCGGTAACCGTTCTAAAACTTCATAAAACGTGACCGCTCTTTTGCCGAAAACAAAATCAATGCGTTGGCGTGGGCGATTTTCCCAATCACAAATCATAGGAAGATTAATTTCCCCACTATCTTGTTCTAAGTGTCCCCACACTAATGCTTGATAATATTTTTTTGGCTCACGTTCACGGAATTGACGTTTCAACTCTTTATCTGCTGCTTTACTCAATGCAAACAGAATAATCCCACTAGTGGCCATATCTAAACGGTGTGCTGGTTCACAAAATCCAAATTTCTCTTTCACCCGGCTCATAGCACTGTCATAGTATTCTGGCTGATTGCCAGGGACTGAAAGTAAACCGCTCGGTTTGTTTACCACGCAGATATGATTATCTTGATAGATAATATCTAAATATGGTTCTAAAGGGGGATGGTATTCAATAAGTGCCATATTATTATTCCTTGTTTGTCACTATTACTCGAAGGCTATCTAATCGCCAGCTTGCTTTACTTAACTCTTCCAGAGAAAGCACGCGTTGTTTTTCTAATGCATCAATTTCCGCCTGGCGAATATTTTTATTTACTGCTTTCAAGGCTATAAGTCGATTGAGCTCTGTACTCAATGTTTGATCTGCTAATTTACTGTCTTCTCGAATTTGAGCTTGTGCGATTTCAGTTATTTTGTGATCGCCTAGTTTAATTAATTGCTCAATATTTGGACGAGCTATTTTGACCATTTTATTCGCAATGTCTTTACCTAGCGGCTTAAGTTTATTTTGCAATGTGTCAAAATTAACTTGTCCGGCGAGATCGTTTCCTTTGCTATCCAGCAATAAGCGAACAGGTGTAGGCGGAAGAAAACGATTCAGTTGCAAACCTTTTGGTGATTGGCTTTCAATCATATAAATCAATTCAACCAACAGCGTGCCTGCAGGCAGCTGTTTATTGACTAATAATGCCATCGATGCTTTGCCAATGTCACCAGAAACGATTAAATCAATGCCTTGACGTATCATTGGATGATCCCAGGTAAGAAATTCTAATTCCTCACGAGCAAGGGCAAGTTGTCGGTCAAAGGTTACTGTGACACCTTCTTCTTTTAGTCCTGGGAAATCAGGAACAAGCATGGTGCCCGTTGGTGTGATAACAATGCTGTTTTCACCTAAATCATCTTGTTCTAGGCCAATAATATCAAATAAATTCAGTGCAAAATCGACTAATTGTGGTGAATTATCAGTTTGAGCGATTTCTGCCGCAAGTCGTTGTGCCTTTTCACCACCATTAGAATTTAATTCTAACAAACGATCACGACCTTTTTCCAAGGCTAAACGCAATGCTTTTGCTTGTTTTTGCGTTTGGAGAATGAGTTGCTCAAAATCTGCTTTATTTTCTGACCGCACTTTTAATAAAGTTTCATATTGTTCAAACAATGCCATACCAATAGGGCAAGTTTGTTCAAAAGCATTTAATCCTTCATGATACCAACATGCTAAATCTTGTTGTGTAGAGCCTGCGAGGCAAGGTATATAAATTTGTACATCTCGCGTTTGCCCGATGCGATCTAAACGGCCAATACATTGCTCAAGTAAGTCAGGATTTTCTGGTAAATCGAAGAGTACGAGATGACAAGCAAATTGGAAATTTCTGCCTTCAGAACCAATGCTAGAACTCAGTAAAACTTGAGCACCATTTTCGCTATCAGAAAAATAAGCCGCTGCGCGATCTCGTTCAATAATCGACATTCTTTCATGGAAAACGGCACTGCGAATGGCTTCTTTTTCTCGTAAAATTTGCTCAAGTTGAATTGCCGTTTGTGCTGTTTTACAAATGACTAAGATTTTTTCATTTCGGTGTGATTTTAAGAAATCAATTAACCAATGAATTTTTTCATCAGCCTCAGTCGCATCAATCGTTACTTGGTGATAAACCCGATGCGGGAAACCTTTTACACCTTGGCGTGTATTGCGAAATAAAATACGGCTTGTGCCATGTCTGTCGATGAGATTTTGAATGAGTTCTTGTCGCGCAGCTTGTTTCTCCTCATCATTATGACAGGCTAAAGCTTTAAAT
>CAKVVS010000004.1:0-20288 GCA_934834395.1 Parahaemophilus parainfluenzae
AATGGCTGAAGCAAAAGACGCAATGTCTTCTAAAATGGAAGCAGCAAAAAACTCAGCTTCAGAAACAAAAGATGCTGTAGTAGATAAAGCAGCTGAAATAAAAGATGCGGCAGCGGATAAAGCGGCTGAAGCAAAAGATGCTACATCTGACAAAGCAGCTGAAGTGAAAGATGCTGTGACTAAATAATTAAACTTTTGTAAAATGAAAACCTATCAGAGATTATCTGGTAGGTTTTTCTTTTGGAGCAATAAAATGTTATGTGCAATTTATAAAAGTTTACGTAAACCAGGCTGCTATCTCTATATTTCGAAACGAGATGATTTTTCAGCTGTACCAGACGTATTGATGCAAAGTTTTGGTAAGCCTCAGTTTCTTATGCCATTTAATTTGAAAGGAAGCAAACCGCTTGTTCATGCAGATAAAAACGAGGTAATGGAAAAAATTACTCAGCAAGGATTTTATCTCCAAATGCCAAAACAAGATGATGGCTTGTTTAATAGTTTGAGTGAGATCAAATAAGCCTTTTATTTTTTCCTAAAAATCTCCAAATCTTGCTTTATCTCAATATTTTCCTCAAAAAACTCCTTTAGAATTGACCGCACTTTTAAAAGGAGAATAAAAATGAGTAGTTTCTTTGTGGCAGGTACAGATACCGATGTGGGCAAGACCACCGCCTGCCGTGCCATTATTCAGGCATTACAAGCAAAGGGCGTGCGAATTGTGGGTTATAAGCCGATTGCTTGTAGCTGTGAAGAGGGTATCTATCCTGTCGAAAATCAGTCTAATGAATCCCAAACAGATTATGATGCTGACAATAATTCAGATGTGTTAGCTTTAATGGATGCAACGAATGAGCCCGTATCTTATCAAGAAGTGAATAGCTATACTTTTGCTCATTCCTTGCCGATGCTGACTCGAGATAAATCACGCATTAAATTAAGCAAGATTAATCAAGCCTTAACGATATTAGTTCAAAAATATCAATCTGTTGTCGTGGAAGGTTCATTTGGGTTACTCACACCAATGGCAGAAGGTAAGAGTTTTGCTGATTGGGTTGTTGAGCATAAAATGCCAGTTGTGTTAGTTGTAGGTATTAAAGAAGGCTGTATTAATCATGCATTGCTGACAGCTCAAGTGATTAAACAGCTTGGTGTTCCTTTATTAGGCTGGATTGCAAATCGAATTAACCCTTGTTTAGGGCATTATAAAGAGGTGGTAGATATTTTAGAGGCTCAGATTGATGCGCCTTTGCTAGGTAAGATCCCTTATATTCATAAGCCAGAATCCCAAGAGCTAGGACATTATTTAACGAATATTGATCGTTTGATGTATATGCAAACAGAGTTAGTTAAATAGTAAGTTTGAAATAAAAAGTGCGGTTAAATTTCATTAGATTTAACCGCACTTTTTTTATTCTTCGTTTTCTGGAAGTTCTTTTTTTAGGATATCTTCTTCTGCGAGGCTAGATAGGCGAGAAATCGCATTACGGTAAGAGATTTCAAGAGTTTCCCGACTGGTTGCAATAACACCTTGATCTACTAAGAATCCATCATTTACATCATATACCCAGCCATGTAGGGAGAGTTTTTGTCCACGTTCCCAAGCGCTTTTTACGATAGATGTGCGTCCTAGGTTATAAACTTGCTCTGCAACATTTAATTTAGTGAGCATATCTGAACGTTTTTCTGCTGAAAGATTGCCTAATAGATGCCCGTGTTTAAACCAAATATCACGAATATGGAGCAACCAGTTATTGATTAACCCTAGATCGTGATCTTGCATCGCTGCTTTAATACCACCACAATTTGTATGACCGCAAATAATAATATGTTCAATTTTGAGTACATCAACGGCATATTGTACAACTGAAAGGCAGTTAAAATCCGTATGAATAACTTGGTTAGCAACATTACGATGAACAAATAATTCGCCCGGTTCAAGATTTGTGAGTTTTTCAGCAGGAACACGGCTATCAGAGCAGCCAATCCAAAGATAATGAGGTGTTTGGTGATCGGCAAGTTCTTTAAAATAAGTGGAATTTTCTTCTTTCATTCTTTGCGCCCAACTGTAGTTGTTAGCAAAGAGTTGTTTAATTTTGTCCATTTCTACTTTCCTTAATGTGATGTATTTGAAAGATTGATTCAAACACAATAAATAAAATAGGGGATAAATTTATCGCCTAAAATGATGACCGCACTTTAAAGAAAGTGCGGTCAATTTAAACAATATTTTTAGAAATTTGCATTTCTTGGTGCGCGAGGGAATGGAATCACATCGCGAATATTTTGTACGCCAGTTACATAAACAATTAAGCGTTCAAAACCAAGACCGAAACCTGAATGTGGTACAGTACCATATTTACGAAGATCGCGATACCACCAGTAATCTTCAGGATTTAGGCCCATTTCTTCCATACGTTTATCTAATACGTCTAAACGTTCTTCACGTTGTGAACCACCGATGATTTCACCAATTCCAGGCGCGAGAACATCCATTGCAGCTACAGTTTTGCCATCGTCATTTAAACGCATATAGAAGGCTTTGATATCTTTCGGATAGTTTTTCACGACAACAGGTGATTTGAAATATTCTTCTGCTAAGAAACGTTCATGTTCAGAAGATAAATCGATCCCCCAAGAAACAGGGAATTCGAATTTCTTACCTGATTTTAATAACACGTCGATCGCATCGGTATAGTCGATTTGAGCAAAATCAGAGTTTACAAAGTTTTCTAAACGAGTAATAACATCTTTATCTACATGTTTTTCAAAGAATTTCAAGTCATCTTTACGTTCAGCAAGCACGGCGCGGAAAACGTATTTCAACATGTCTTCTGCTAATTTCGCATTATCAGCAAGTGTTGCAAATGCAACTTCAGGTTCAACCATCCAGAATTCTGCAAGGTGACGAGTTGTATTTGAATTTTCAGCACGAAATGTTGGACCGAAAGTATAGATTTTGCTTAATGCACACGCGTAAGTCTCACCATTTAACTGGCCTGAAACGGTTAAAAATGATTCTTTGCCGAAGAAGTCTTGACTGAAATCGACTTTACCATCTTCACCACGAGGAAGATTTTCTAAATCAAGCGTTGAGACACGGAACATTTCACCCGCACCTTCAGTATCTGATGCAGTAATTAATGGGGTAGCGACCCAATAGAAACCTTGTTCATGGAAGAAGCGATGAATAGCTTGAGCTAAGCAGTGACGAACACGTGCGACGGCACCGATAATATTGGTACGAGGACGTAAGTGAGCCACTTCACGTAAGTATTCAATTGAGTGACGTTTTGCCGCCATTGGATAAGTATCAGGATCTTCTACAAACCCTGTCACTTCTACTTTTTCAGCTTGAAGTTCAACAGTTTGACCTTCAGCAGGTGACTCAACAATGGTACCAGTTACGATAACAGAGCAACCCGTTGTTAAGCGTAATACTTCACTTTCATAATTTTCAATATCGTTATTGACGATGACTTGAATAGGATCAAAGCAAGAGCCGTCATAAACAGCGAGGAAAGAAAGACCAGCTTTAGAATCACGACGGGTACGAACCCAGCCGCGTACGGTAACTTTTTCGCCAATAGCGATTTTACCTTGTAACACATCAACAATAGATGCAACTTTAGACATATAAACCTCTGTAATTCATTATAAATTAGGCAATAAAACTGTGTTAGTTTACCTTAAATCGCAAAATTTTCCATAAAAAGTTAGTGTAAATCGGGCTTGCACAGTAAAATAATTCCTTCACTTTATTTAGGAGAAAAACTATGTGGTCTGATATTTTGACCGGCTATGGCATTTTTATTTTAGAGATTTTAACGATTTTACTTGTAATCGCAGCTATCGTGGCAATGATTATTTCTGCAAAGCAACGTAATGCGGCACATCATGGTGAATTAGTTGTGACAGATCTTTCTGAAGAATTTAAGGAAACAGTTAAGCATTTACGCGATTTCCAACTTTCAGAAGAAGAGCTTAAACAAGCGGAAAAAACAGAGAAGAAAGCCAAAAAACAAGAAGCAAAGACTTTAAAAGCAAAATTAAAAAACGGTGAGAAAGCAGCACCTAAGCCTTGTGTTTACGTGCTCGATTTTAAGGGTGATATTTCTGCATCAGAAACAACCGCACTTCGTGAGGAAATTTCTGCGATTATTAATGTGGCGAAAGCAGATGATGAAGTCTTGCTACGTCTAGAAAGCCCAGGTGGTGTTGTTCATGGTTATGGCTTGGCTGCATCACAGTTAGCTCGCTTAAAACAAAAAGGGATTAAATTAACTGTTGCAGTAGATAAGGTCGCTGCAAGTGGTGGATACATGATGGCTTGTGTGGCAGATAAAATTGTTTCTGCGCCCTTTGCGATCATTGGTTCTATTGGTGTGGTTGCGCAAATTCCCAATATTCATCGTTTATTAAAAAAACATGATGTTGATGTTGATGTGATGACAGCCGGGGAGTTTAAACGTACAGTCACAGTGTTAGGTGAGAATACCGAAAAAGGAAAACAGAAATTCCAAGCTGAACTTGAAGAAACCCATCAATTATTTAAACAATTTGTGGCCCAAAATCGACCACACTTAGATGTGGATAAAGTCGCAACTGGTGAGCATTGGTTTGGTCAGCAAGCTCTAGAGCTTCAGCTAGTCGATGAGTTAGCAACCAGTGATGATATTATTCTTGAAAAAATGAAAGATAAGTCAGTACTCTCAGTGAAATACAAAGTGAAAAAGCCACTTTTACAAAAAATAGGTAAACAGGCAGAAGAAAGTATTGAGGGTATTATCTATCGAAATTTAACAAAAAATGGGCAAAATTTTATTCAATAAGAAAAATTTTTACTTATTTGACAACTCTTTACACAACTTTACAAAAAAGTTCCATAAAAAATCATTTTTTAATGTTTTTTTATTTACAAGTTAAAGAATTATGACTACCATACGCAATGAAACTTTTTATAGTTTTATTTGTAAAATTTATAAAGTTTAGTTGTGTAGGTTCTTCTTGCAAGGATTGCACCTTAACAGTAAAAAGGTAAAGAAATGAAATTATCTCGTATTTTATTATCTGCAGTAGCAGTAGCGACAGTTGCTGCTTGTGGTAACTTAAGCAAAGTTACAGAAGCTGGTACTCCAGAATATAAAGAAGTTGATGGTCAACAAGTACCACAACTCGTATGGCCTAAGATTGATAAAGCTGGTTTCAACCATGACGGTAGCCAATTTGGTTCATGGCCAAACTGGGACAACGTTCGTATGATCGAACGTGGTATGAACAAAGACCAATTATATAACCTAATCGGTCGTCCACACTTCTCTGAAGGTTTATACGGTGTTGAAGAGTGGGATTATGCGTTCAACTATCGTGAGAACGGTGTTCACAAAATTTGTCAATATAAAATATTATTTGATAAAAACCACAATGCTCAAAGCTTCTTCTGGTATCCAAACGGTTGTAACGGAAACTCAGCATTTACTTTAAGTGGTGACTTCTTGTTCGACTTCGATAAAGATACTTTAACTCCACGTGGTAAAGAAGTTGTTGATAATGTTGCAGCACAATTAAAAGAAACTGGTGCTAAAGAAGTTAAAGTTGCAGGTTACACTGACCGTTTAGGTTCTGATGCTTACAACTTAGATCTTTCTCAACGTCGTGCAAACCGTGTTAAAGCTCGTTTAATTGAAGATGGTGTAACATCTGAAATTACAGCTGTTGGTTACGGTAAAGTGCCACAAGTTAAAGCTTGTAATGGTTACAAACACGCAAGTAAAGCTGAGAAAGACTGTTTACGTCCAAACCGTCGTGTAGAAATCACTGCTTCTGGTTCTGTATTAAAATTACAAGAAGGTGGTCAAGTTAACGGTGGAACTCAAGGTCCAGCACCTCTTTATCAAAAATAATAGATAGAGAAGATAGAAAGAGCGTAATGAAAATTACGCTCTTTTTTTATCTGATGTTTAAGAAATTATTCAAGTAGAAGTTCTTCAATCAATTTAGTGGTTAAGTTAATATAACTTCCATTGAAACGATGGCTGAAATTTAGTAAATAATAGAGCTGATAAAGGTGTTTTCTTTCTTCAAAACCTTCTTTATCAAGTGGGAAAGTGCGGTCATAAATTTCATAGAATTCAGCTGAGAAAGGTTGGAAAAGCTCACTGAATGCTAAATCACACTCTCTATCCCCCCAGTAGCATGCAGGATCATAAGTAAAGGTTTGATTACCTACGATAGCGGTATTCTCAATCCATAAGTTACCATGTAACAAAGAAGGTTTAGGATTATGTTTTGAAAGTTTGTGTTTTACCTTTTCAATAATTAAATCAATGTCGCCAAAGTCTAAACCTTTATCTTTACAAAGTTGTAATTGCCATCCAATACGTTGTTCTGCAAAAAATTTTGCCCAACTTCCATTCCATTTATTCGGTTGATACTCAGGGCCAAGCCAAGTATCAAAATCTAATCCATAGTTTTTAGTGCCAGATACTTGATGGAGTTTAGCTAATTCTTCAGCAAAATGTGGCGTAGCATTGGTTTGCTGAGTAATAGGAAGCGCCTCTAATAATAAGAAACTATGATTTTGAGAACAGCCTACGCCATACACTTGTGGAAGTCTGATTGTATTGGTTTTGCCTAGTAGGTTTAATTGATCAGCCTCAGCACGAAACATTGAACGATAAGATCGTTCATTTACTTTAACAAAGACCGGTTGGATTCCATCCGTAATGAGCCAAGTTTCATTTACTTCGCCACCAGGCACTTTGTTTTTTTCTTTGATGTTATAGTAAGCACCAAATTGATCAGCTAAGACTTGAGAAATTGATTTCCACATAATACGCCTCCTAGACATGGTCGATTCTTCTTCATTCTAACGAAAGCACTAAAAATTACTGTGATATATCTCAAAAAATAGCAAAAATTTTTGTCATTTTTCATCTGAAACATCAATTCACCAATAAACGCGTGATTTTTTAATGAGTTAGTATTATCATTAGGTGTATTTTAGTTAGAAAAGATAATCAGGGGAAACTATGCAACATCTGAAAGATCTTGTTGAGAAAGCAAAATCGGCGATTGAACAAATCGAAAATAAAAGTTTAACCACATTAGATGAAATTCGTGTGGAATATTTTGGTAAAAAAGGGCATTTTACCCAACTTATGCAGGAATTGCGTAATGTTGCTGCGGAAGAGCGTCCCGCAATGGGCGCTAAAATCAATGAAGCGAAACAAGCTGCGTTAGATTTTTTAAATGCTAAAAAAGCAGAATGGGAGCAAGCTGAACTCAATTCGAAATTAGAGAAAGAACGTATTGATGTGAGCCTTCCTGGTCGTAAAACAGAAACTGGTGGTTTACACCCAGTGACCATTACCATCAATCGCGTAACAAAATTCTTTTCAGAGTTAGGTTTTTCTGTGGAAACCGGTCCCGAAATTGAAAGTGATTATTACAATTTCGATGCATTAAATATCCCTAAACATCACCCAGCACGTGCTGATCACGATACATTCTGGTTTAATCCTGAGTTATTACTTCGTACACAAACCTCTGGTGTACAAATTCGTACCATGGAAAAAATGCAGCCACCTATTCGTATTATGGCGCCAGGTCGTGTATATCGTAACGACTACGACCAAACGCACACACCAATGTTCCATCAAATTGAATTGCTTTATGTAGATAAAAAAGCAAACTTCACCGAGTTAAAAGGCTTATTACACGATTTCTTACGTGCATTTTTTGAAGAGGATTTACAAGTTCGTTTCCGTCCTTCTTATTTCCCATTTACTGAACCTTCTGCAGAAGTTGATGTAATGGGTAAAAATGGTAAATGGTTAGAAGTATTAGGTTGTGGTATGGTGCATCCTAATGTGTTACGTAACGTAGGTATTGATCCAAATGAATATTCTGGCTTCGCAGTAGGCATGGGGGTTGAGCGTTTAACCATGTTACGCTACAACGTCACAGATTTACGTTCATTCTTTGAAAACGACTTACGTTTTTTAAAACAATTTAAGTAATTAACCGTTGGGTTAAATTGACGATAATGATTAATTTAGAACGTAACACGTTCATCAATAAAGGATACAGAGATAATGAAATTTAGCGAAAATTGGGTGAGAGAATGGGTTAATCCATCAATTTCAACAGAGCAGTTATGTGATCAAATCACGATGCTTGGCTTAGAAGTTGATGGCGTTGAAAAGGTAGCTGGTGACTTTACAGGTGTTGTTGTAGGTGAAGTTGTTGAATGTGCTCAACACCCAGATGCAGACAAATTACGTGTCACTAAAGTAAATGTTGGTGGCGACCGTTTATTAGATATCGTTTGTGGTGCACCAAATTGCCGTCAAGGTTTAAAAGTGGCATGTGCAACTGAAGGTGCGGTATTACCTGGTGATTTTAAAATTAAGAAGACTAAATTACGTGGCCAACCTTCAGAAGGGATGCTTTGTTCATTCTCTGAATTAGGCATTGATGTAGATGCAGATGGTATTATTGAGCTACCGTTAGATGCGCCAGTGGGTACAAATCTACGTGAATATTTAAATTTAGATGATGTTGCAATTGAAATTAGTTTAACCCCAAACCGTGCAGATTGTTTAAGCATTGCAGGTGTTGCGCGTGAAGTTGGTGTGGTGAATAAACAAGTTGTTAATCAACCGCACTTTGATGCCGTACCTGCAACGATTTCAGATAAAGTTCAAATTGAATTAAAAGCGCCAGAAGCATGCCCTCGTTATTTATTGCGCGTGGTGAAAAATGTGAATGTTAAAGCGCAATCACCAATTTGGTTACAAGAAAAATTACGTCGTTGTGGTATTCGTTCTATCGATCCTATTGTGGATATTACCAACTATGTTTTACTTGAATTAGGTCAACCAATGCATGCTTTTGATGCATCAAAAGTGTCTCAACCTGTTCAAGTACGTTTAGCCAATAACGGCGAAGAACTTGTTTTATTAGATGGTACAACCGCAAAATTACAGCCGAATACTTTGGTGATTGCAGACCAAACTGGTCCACTCGCAATGGCGGGTATCTTTGGTGGTCAAGCAAGTGGTGTTGATGCTGAAACAACAAAAGATGTGATTTTAGAAGCAGCATTCTTCGCACCATTAGCGATTGCTGGACGTGCAAGACAATATGGCTTACACACTGATTCTTCACATCGTTTTGAACGTGGTGTTGATTTTACGCTACAACGTCACGCGATGGAAAGAGCAACAGCATTGTTACTTGAAATTTGTGGTGGTGAAGCCGGCGAAATTTGTGAAGTCGTGAGCGAGCAATATTTACCAAAAGTCAATGAAGTCACTTTACGTCGTGAAAAATTAGATAGCTTATTAGGTCATCATATCGAAACTGAAACCGTGACCGAGATTTTTGAGCGTTTAGGTTTTGCGGTGAAATATGCTAATGATGTTTGGACCGTGACTTCAGCAAGCTGGCGTTTTGATATTGAAATCGAAGAAGATCTCATTGAAGAAGTCGCACGTATTTATGGTTATAACAGCATTCCAAATAATGCACCATTAGCACATCTTCGTATGCGTGAGCATAAAGAGTCTGATTTAGATTTAAGCCGAATTAAAACTGCACTTGTTGATGCAGATTATCAAGAGGCGATTACTTATAGCTTCGTTGATCCAAAAGTACAAACTTTACTTCATCCAGAAATTGAAGCACTTGTATTACCAAATCCAATTTCAGTTGAAATGTCAGCAATGCGCGTTTCATTGTTAAGTGGATTACTCGGTGCAGTACTATACAACCAAAATCGTCAACAAAATCGCGTGCGTTTATTTGAAACGGGATTACGTTTTGTTCCTGATGCTAATGCAGAATTTGGTGTGCGCCAAGAATTTGTTCTTGCAGGTGTGATTACCGGTACAGCAAAATCAGAATGTTGGACAGGTAAAGCAGAAACGGTTGATTTCTTTGATCTTAAAGGTGATTTAGAAAGCATTCTTTCTCTCACTGAAGTAGGTAGTCGTGTTAAATTTGTGGCAAAAGCACACAGCGCATTGCACCCAGGGCAATCTGCTTCAATTGAATTAGATGGAAAAGAAATTGGTTTTATTGGAACTATTCATCCACTTATTGCTCAAAAACTAGGATTAAATGGCAAAGCGGTTGTTTTTGAAATTTTATGGGATGCCATTGCAAATCGTCGTGTGGTTAAAGCCAAAGAGATTTCAAAATTCCCAGCAAACCGTCGTGACTTAGCTTTAGTCGTTGCTGATAATGTGCCAGCAGGCGATATTATCGAAGCATGTAAACAAGCCGGCGGAGAAAAATTAACACAAGTCAATTTATTCGACGTATATCAAGGCATTGGCGTTGCTAGCGGACATAAGAGCTTAGCAATCAGTTTAACCATTCAAGATAATGAAAAAACGCTTGAAGATGATGAGATTAATGCGGTAATCTCTGCTGTATTAAACGAAGTTAAACAACGCTTTAATGCGGAGCTTAGAGACTAAACAGGAGACTAACATGGCAACGATTACAAAAATTGATATTACTGAATACTTATTAGATAAGTATCAATTACAAAAAGCGGAAGCTAAAGCATTAGTGGAAGACTTTTTTGAGGAAATTCGTTTATCGTTAGAATCTGGTGGTGAAGTGAAATTATCCGGTTTTGGTAATTTTGAACTTCGTAATAAAGCTTCCCGTCCAGGGCGTAATCCAAAAACAGGTGAAAGCATTCCTGTTTCTGCGCGCCGTGTAGTGGCATTCAAGCCAGGGCAGAAATTACGTGCTCGCGTGGAAAATACCAAGCCAAAACAATAGTAAGAAAAGTGCGGTCGTTTTTGACCGCACTTTTGTCAGGATTGAACATGAATAAGATTAAATGTGCTTTTTTAGTCGCAGGAAGTTTTTTGCTTTTTGCTTGTTCAAGTGGTGTTCGTGAAGAGTATGCGATGAACTATAAAGGTCAGATTGGTGATCCGATTATAGCCATTGCCATGTTAAGTGAACAACAATATGAATGGGCGGGTACACCTTATATTTTAGGTGGGCAATCTCGAGATGGTATTGATTGTTCTGGTTTTGTGCAAAAAACCTTTATTGATCGTTTTAATATCAACCTTCCTCGAACGACGAAAGATCAAGCGGGTTACGGAAAACTTGTTCGTAAAGAAGATATCCAAACAGGCGATTTAATTTTCTTTAAAACGGGACGCGGACCAAATGGCTATCATGTAGGGATTTATGTGAAAGAAGATAAATTTTTACACGCTTCAACTAAAGGTGGCGTGATTTATTCTTCGATGAATAGCCCTTATTGGAAAAAAGCTTTTTGGCAAGTTAGACGAGTATAGTGGAAATAAAAAAAGTGCGGTTAATTTTAACCGCACTTTTTCTTTATGGATTTGTTGTAGGGCGAATGCCTAATGTGTGGCAAATCGCATAAGTGAGTTCACTACGATTTAATGTGTAGAAGTGGAAGTCATTCACGCCTTCACGAGAAAGGATTTTTACCATATCCATTGCCACACTCGCTGCGACGAGATTGCGAGTAGTAGGATCATCATCTAATCCTTCATACGCTTTAGCCAACCATGCTGGAATTTTTACATTCGTAAATGATGCCATTTTTTGCAGTTGTTTGAAATTAGTGACAGGTAGAATACCTGGAACAATTTCAGCCTCAATACCAATGGATGCACAACGGTCACGGAAGCGAAGATAACTATCAATATCAAAGAAGAACTGGGTAATAACATGATTTGCACCCGCATCAATTTTACGTTTCAAATTGATTAAATCGGCTTGAGCTGATTTTGCTTCAGGGTGAACCTCAGGATATGCTGCAACGGAAATATCAAAATCAGCTACGGAGCGGAGTAGTTCAACTAAATCAGCCGCATAGAAAGGTTTTTTAGCATAGCCTTTTGGCTCATCACCGCGTAAAGCTACAATGCGACGAATACCGCTATCCCAATAATCTTTTGCAATTTCTTTTAATTCTTCAGGTGTGGCATCAATACCCGTTAAATGTGGTGCAGCTTCTATACCTGTTTCTGCTTTAATGGCTTTCACGATGCTATGTGTACGATCACGTTCTCCAGAGTTTGCGCCATAGGTAACGGAAACAAATTTAGGATTTAATACTTTTAAGCGATGGATGGAATCCCAAAGCATGCTTTCCATTTTTTCATTTTTAGGCGGAAAGAATTCAAAGGAGACATTGATTTTTTTGTTAGTATCAGCAAGATGTTGATTTAATGTGTTAATTTCGTTTGCGTAGCTCATAGCATGCCTTCTTACATTTTTTATTAGAATGCGCTTATCATAAGATAAGAACTAATATGCGTCAATTTCAATGATTTCATCAAAATAATGAATGAAATTAATGATTGTTTGTTGTGCGTTGTATTTTAAAAGAAAATCAATTTATTTGCACAAAAAGTTAGCATTTTTTCTAAAAATAGGTATAATACGCCGACCCTGTAAATGCACGGATTCCCACCGTGCATTATTTTATCGAGATCACACTCGAAGGGGTGGAGATTAAGATTAATGGTTGTGTTTCAATCAGTATGGAACACTGGGTATCAAACTTATATTTTGGTAATTAATTAATGAAAACTTTTGTAGCAAAACCGGAAACAGTAAAACGTGACTGGTATGTGGTAGATGCGACAGGTAAAACTTTAGGTCGTTTAGCTACTGAATTAGCACGCCGTCTTCGTGGTAAACACAAGGCTGAGTACACTCCACACGTAGATACTGGTGATTACATCATCGTTATCAACGCAGACAAAGTGGCAGTAACTGGTCGTAAAGAAACAGATAAACTTTACTACTGGCACACTGGCTATGTAGGTGGTATCAAACAAGCGACTTTCAAAGAAATGATCGCTCGCCGTCCTGAAGCGGTGATTGAAATTGCGGTTAAAGGTATGTTGCCAAAAGGTCCATTAGGCCGTGCAATGTTCCGTAAATTAAAAGTGTATGCAGGTGCAGAACACCAACACGCAGCACAACAACCACAAGTATTAGACATTTAATCACGAGGTTTAGGAAATGGCAGAGAATCAAAACTACGGCACTGGTCGCCGCAAAAGCTCTTCAGCTCGTGTATTTATCAAACCGGGCAGTGGTAAAATCACTATCAACCAACGTGAATTAGACGTATATTTCGGTCGCGAAACAGCTCGTATGATCGTACGTCAACCGTTAGAATTAGTGGAATTAACTGATAAATTAGACCTATACATCACTGTTAAAGGTGGTGGTATTTCTGGTCAAGCGGGTGCAATCCGTCACGGTATCACTCGTGCATTAATGGAATATGATGAGACTTTACGTCCTGCTCTTCGTGCAGCTGGCTTCGTTACTCGTGACGCACGTCGCGTTGAACGTAAAAAAGTTGGTTTACACAAAGCACGTCGTCGTCCACAATACTCCAAACGTTAATTTTTTATTATCGTTTCAAGAAAGCAGAGAGAAATCTCTGCTTTTTTTATGTCTGTAAAAAACAAATTAATTAAAAATTCCCGTTCTTTGATTTCTTATTATGCGTTTATAATTGTTTGATTTTAAAGTAAAAATAAGAAATTATTAGCAATTCACCTATCGGTTATGTTAAAATAATCGCCCGTTTTTAGTAGAAGTATATAAGTTAGTTTGGATCTTCGGAGGAATAAATGTCCAATGCATCAAGTAAACGTTCAGTAATGACTCTTTTTTCAAATAAAAATGACATTTACTGCCATCAGGTAAAAATTGTTTTAGCTGAAAAAGGTGTCGCTTACGAAAACGAAGAAGTTGATCTGCAAGCATTATCAGAAGATTTAATGGAATTAAATCCTTACGGTACATTACCAACCTTGGTGGATCGTGATTTAGTATTATTTAGCTCACGCATCATTATGGAATATCTTGATGAGCGTTTTCCACACCCTCCACTTATGCCAGTTTATCCGGTTTCTCGCGCGAAAAGCCGTCTTTTAATGCTACGTATCGAACAAGATTGGTACCCAACATTAGAAATTGCTGAAAAAGGCACAGAAGTTGAACGTGAAGAAGCGTTAAAACAGTTAAAAGAAGAGTTGTTAGCGGTATCAGTTATCTTCCAACAAACCCCTTATTTTATGAGTGAAGAGTTTGGCTTAGTCGATTGCTATGTTGCACCATTATTATGGAAATTACGCAATATGGGCGTTGAATTCAGCGGTACAGGAAGCAAAGCAATCAAAGGCTATATGGATCGTGTGTTTAGCCGTGATTCATTCTTACAATCTGTAGGTGAAGCTGCACCTAAAAATTTAATGGATGATAAATAATGACCCATACACCTTCTCCAAAACGTCCTTATTTACTAAGAGCCTATTATGATTGGTTAGTGGATAATGATTTCACCCCATATTTAGTGGTGGATGCTAATTATTATGGTACCAATGTGCCTGTGGAATACGTGAAAGATGGGCAAATCGTCTTAAATCTTTCTGCTGGGGCGACAGGGAATTTGCAATTAACGAATGATTTTATTCAGTTTAATGCACGTTTCAAAGGTGTGGCTCGTGAGTTATATATTCCGATGGGCGCTGCTTTAGCTATTTATGCACGTGAAAATGGTGATGGCGTGATGTTTGAGCCAGAAGAAATTTACGATGAATTAAATCGTGAGCCAACATCAGAACAGCCATTAAGTTTTGCAGAAGCGGTAGATAAGCCTAAAGCTGAAAAGAAACCACAGAAATCAGCATCTTATTTACGAATTGTGGATTAATGAAAGAAAAACAAAAGTGCGGTTAATTTTAACCGCACTTTTTTATTTATTGAATTTTGTTAATTGGCACAATCTTTTTGAATGAAATCAATGCGGATAAAACAATGGCAATGATTAAGGCTATGTAGTTTTGTATTGCAAACAATCTGAAGTCTTCAATATTACTATCATTAAATAAATAAGCAACCAAACTGTAACATAACACACCAATCAGAACGCTAAAGGCAAGATGGCGAAAATTCTTGTGGAATCGTGCAAACATGACGGTAAGACCAGTGAATAACATCGGCAATGCAGCAATAATCATCATTAAAAGCATTAATGTTATGATGCTAGCTAGATCTGTCACTTGCGTTAATAATATGGATGTGATTCCAAAAATAATAGTGCCAAGCAAAGTAAATACAAGAGGAATTAACCAACGGTAAGAGGCAAAGCCTTTTTTCTCTATGACTTGGTTAGTTAGATTTACTCCCGTTGAAACAGCCTTAGGCAGTATTTTATGCATGATTTGGAATTCTAAGAGAATTCCCGCTTTATTTGGAAAAGCGATTAGGCCAAAAATTGCAGCTAATGCACCATGGAAAAGGCAGAGGTAAAGGTTAACATCGTTTGCTATGATATAAAAAGAAATTCCAGCGGTGAGTGTTCCGATAATGGTTGCACTAAGAATGCCTTTAACGCTTCTCCTAAATTGACACAATCCGAGAATAAATCCGGTGGATATTCCCCAAATCAGCATAAAGTAAATTAAAAAAAGCGCACTTCCCAAAAAATAAGCAGTATAGCCAAATAAAACTGAATTACTTAAGACGCCTCCCCCTGTAGGGTAAGAGAAGTTTGAGAAGAAGGATTGAGATACCAATCTAGCATAAAGTGTAGTAAAAGCTAGAAAGTAAAGAAAAATACGCCAGAAAGCGAATTGTTTCCTCAGAAAAGGCACTAGAAAAGACATTTTTGGGGTTCCTTAAGCTGTAATATAAAAAAATTTCTATAATTATTTTGTTGCTGCTTTCATATTGCGAACAAACTCGGCAAGTTCAGATAAGCATTGAGCCTGATTATCTAAGTTTCGCTCAATGATTTTTACTGTCGCGGATCCTGAAATTGCGCCTGCTGCACCCAGTTGAAGCGCTTCTTTCACTTGAGCAGGTTGAGCAATACCAAAACCTTGTAGAATTGGTGGAGCCTTGTGGGCTTTGAGTTGTTCTACAAGTGTATCTAAGTTTGCGGCATGAGCTTGATTCTCTGCACTAGTTACACCAGCACGAGAAACTAAATAAGTATAGCCTTCGCTGTTTTCAGCAACATCTTGTACCGTTTTGGCATCAGCATTTGGTGGGCAAATAAAGACAGGTTGAATGCCATGCTTTTTAGCGGCTTGAACATAGTCTTCTTTTGCCAATAGTGGAATATCTGCCACTAAAACCGCATCTATGCCGACTTCTGCACAACGTTGATAGAAATTATCTAAGCCTTTCGCAAAAATTAAATTCGCACAAAGAAGTAAACTAATCGGAATCTCTGGATATTTTGACCGCACTTTTGCGAGTAATTTAAAGCTGTCTTCAGTGCTATGTCCCGCATTGAGCGCACGGTTATTAGCCGCCTGGATAACGGGACCGTCTAATAGTGGATCAGAAAATGGAAAACCTAATTCCAACGCATCTGCGCCATTTTCGACTAACGTGCAAATAATCTCAAAAGAGCGATCAAATGTTGGATCGCATAATGTGACGAAAGGTACAAAAGCCCCTTCTTTTTTCGCTGCAAGTTCTGCAAATTTAGTTTCAAAACGGCTCATTATTGCATTCCTTTTTCTTTTAAAACTTTATCAACGGTGAAAATATCTTTATCACCACGACCAGAGAGATTCACCACTAAAATTTGTTCTTTATTCGGTTCTTGATGAATCATTTTTAGCGCATGTGCTAATGCATGGGAACTTTCCAATGCAGGAATAATTCCTTCATGTTTTGCTAATTCTTGGAAAGCATTTAATGCTTCATCATCTGTAATACTTGGGTATTCTGCACGACCAATACTTTGCAAGTAAGCATGTTGAGGTCCTACAGAAGGGAAGTCTAATCCAGCAGAAATAGAGTAGGATTCTTCCACTTGACCATCTTCAGTTTGCATTAAAGGTGATTTCATACCGAAATAAATGCCGACTTTTGCATGGCCCAATGGTGCACCATGTTCCCCACTTTCAATGCCGTGACCTGCAGGTTCCACACCAATTAATCGCACACCTTTTTCATCGATAAAGTCAGTAAACATACCAATGGCATTCGAACCGCCACCGACTGCAGCAATAACGGCATCCGGTAAGCGATCTTCTTTTTCTAAGATTTGACGTTTGGTTTCTTCACCAATCATTTTTTGGAATTCACGCACAATGGTTGGGAATGGGTGAGGACCTGCCGCCGTACCCAATAAATAATGGGTGTTTTCATAATTGGCTGACCAATCACGCATCGCTTCACAGCATGCATCTTTTAATGAGCAAGAACCTTTTTGTACAGGAATCACTTCCGCACCCATTAAACGCATACGGAATACGTTTGGTGATTGACGTTCTACGTCTTTTGCCCCCATATAAACACGGCAAGGCATATCTAACATTGCACAAGCAAGGGCTGTCGCAACACCATGTTGGCCCGCACCGGTTTCCGCGATAATGCGTGTTTTACCCATGCGTTTTGCCAATAAAATTTGACCTAATACTTGGTTGGTTTTATGGGCACCACCGTGAAGTAAATCTTCACGTTTTAAATAAATTTTTGCTTTTGTGCCTTTGGTTAAATTACGGCAAAGGGTAAGTGCGGTTGGTCTGCCCGCATAATTTTTAAGTAAATCTTGAAATTCACGTTGGAATTCAGGATCATCTTTTGCTTCAACAAAGGCTTTTTCTAGCTGTTGTAGTACCGGTACGAGAATTTCCGGTACGTACATTCCGCCAAATTCACCGAAATAAGGATTTAAAAGGGTTTCTGACATAATATTTCCTTGTTATTTTTGAATTCTTGCGACATTAAGTGGTGCAAAGGTTTGTGCAGTAGGCATCACTTCAATGCGATTAATATTGACATGTTCTGGTTGTTGATTGAGCCATAACACAATATTAGCTATATCTTGTGGGCTGACATATTCCACATTTTCATAGAGTTTTTTTGCTCGGGCATCATCACCTTTAAAGCGGATATTAGAAAATTCAGTTCCACCACAAAGACCGGGTTCAACATTGGAAACGCGAATTTGAGTTCCAGCAAGATCGGCTCGAAGATTTAAACTAAATTGTTTTATAAACGCTTTAGTGCCACCGTATACATTGCCACCTGGATAAGGATAAGTACCCGCAATTGAGCCTAAATTAATAACATGGCCTGAATTACGTTCTACCATTTGTGGTAACACAAGACGAGTGATGGTGACGAGTCCTTTTATATTGGTATCAATCATTTGCATCCAATCGTCTAAACTCGCTTTATCTGCACTTTCTAAGCCTAATCCTAAACCTGCATTATTCACCAATAAATCAATGGATTGCCAAGTAGCGGGAAGGGAATGGAAAGCATCTTCTGTTGCTTGGCGATCTGAAATATCAAAGGCAAGAAAATGGAAGTTCTCACCTAATTCTTGTTGTAATTGTTCTAAACGAGCTACGCGGCGCCCTGTGCCAATTACACGATAACCATTTTCAATAAATGTGCGACAAATTGCCGCACCAAATCCGGCAGTTGCGCCGGTTACTAACGCTGTTCTTTGCATAATGCTTCCCCTTAGCAATCAGATTAATTTGACAAAATCGTCTTAAAAACTGACCGCACTTTTTCGCTGTCTTTCACGCCAGCGACAGTTTCTACACCAGAATTAAGATCAACCCCTAAGCAACCTTGCTTAATGGCTTGTTCAATATTGTCAGGCGAAATGCCACCAGCCAAAATAATTTTGTGTTTCAAGTTTTCAGGAATGAGTGACCAATTAAAGGTTTTTCCTGTGCCACCTTGTTGATTAGCGGATTGGCTATCGAAAATATAGCGAGCAATATTTAAATCATCAGTAAAATCAACCGCACTTTGTGCTTCAGTATCTATTGAAATGGCTTTCCAAATTTGAGTTTCCTCAGGCAGTTGGTGACGAAGTGCGGTAATAAATTCAGCAGTTTCTGAACCGTGTAGCTGAACCGCATAAAGCTGCAATTGTTTAGCGATTTTTACAATAAAATCAATTTCTTGATTCTGGAACACGCCCACAAAACGAAGTGGTGATGTTGTCACTAATTCTTGGGCTTGACGTAGGCTCACACAGCGTTTTGAATGTTCGACGAAAATTAAGCCGCCGTATAACGCCCCGTTTGCGTAAACCTCTTTGACATCTTGCGTGCGAGTTAAACCGCATACTTTATTTTCGCCAAAAATCACTTCACGCACAGCATTGTTTAAATCAGCACTGCCCATTAGGCTGCTACCGATTAAAAAGCCATGTGCCACTTTTTGCAAATCACGAATTTGGCTGTGATTATAAATCCCTGATTCGCTGATAATACGTGTATCAGCAGGAATGCGATCGGCATATTTTTGTGTGAGTTCTACTACGCGGTTTAAATCAACAGTGAGATCGTGAAGATTACGATTGTTGACGCCGATAATTTTTGCACCTAATGCAAGGGCACGCTCAAACTCTTCTTCGTTGCTGGTTTCCGTCAATACGCCCATGCCAAGAGAATGCGCCAGATCAGCCAGTACGCGATAGGTTTCATCATTCACCACTGAAAGCATCAATAAAATAGCATCAGCTTGATAGTAGCGCGCAAGATAAACCTGATATTCGCTGATCATAAAATCTTTGCACAATACAGGTTGTGAGACAACGTCACGTACTTGCGGCAAATAGTCAAATTTACCTTGGAAGTATTTCTCATCCGTTAGTACAGAAACAGCCGATGCATAATGTTTATACACATTGGCGATTTCGTCTAAATTAAATTCATTACGAATTAATCCTTTAGAAGGGGACGCTTTCTTACATTCCAAAATATAAGCGGGCTTTTGATGTGTCCCTTTAGCCAACGCATCATAAAAAGAGCGGTCAGATTTTTGAATGTTTTCTTTAAATTGTGAAAGCGGAAATTCAGCTTCCTTTGCTTTAACCCATTGCGCTTTGTCTAAGACGATTTTTTGTAGCACCGTCGCAGAGTCAATGGGTTTGGTGAAATCTTGCGTGATCATAAATTTTCTTCTTATTTTATTGGGCGTATCAAATCAGCCTTTATCTTAATATTTTGTCAAATGTTGTAATGTATCAAACGCTTTGCCTGATGCAAGATGAGCCAATACATTTTGAACATTTTGTTTTAAGTCATCATGACCAAATAACTTCAGCAATAATGCCACATTCGCCGCTACCGCATTAGCGTGTTCCGCTTTGCCTTTACCTTGTAAAAGTGCGGTCAGATATTGAGCGTTTTCTTGCGGTTCGCCACCACGTAAACTTTCTAAAGATTGTGTTTTTAAACCAAAATCTTCTGGTGTTAAGG
>CAKVVS010000005.1:0-19045 GCA_934834395.1 Parahaemophilus parainfluenzae
CAATATGCGCTGCCAGTGAGTGAGGGGGTGGTGTGCCAAACGGCAGATGAAGCTGAAATGGCACTCTTTCAGCTGAATGGTGATGTTTGGATAGCGAAATGTCAAGTTCACGCAGGTGGACGCGGAAAAGCCGGTGGTGTGAAGCTCATACATAATGCAGAAGAAGCGCGAGCTTTTGCAGATAAATGGCTTGGCCAACATTTAGTCACCTTCCAAACTGATAAAAAAGGCCAACCCGTTAATAGCATTTATATTGAAGAAACCTGCCAGATTGATAAAGAACTCTACTTAGGGGCGGTGATTGATCGTGCTTCACAGAAAGTTGTTTTTATGGCGTCTTCAGCTGGAGGCATGAATATTGAAGATGTGGCAAGAGAAACGCCTGAGCTAATCCATAAAGTCGCCATTGATCCGTTGATTGGTGGTATGCCATATCAAGGTCGTGAATTAGCCTTTAAACTTGGCTTAAGTGGTGAGCAAAATAAACAATTTGCTGCTATTTTTGTGAAATTATCGCAGCTTTTTATCGAAAAAGATTTTTCTTTAGTTGAAGTGAATCCACTCGTGGTGACAAAAGAAGGTCATTTAATTTGTCTCGATGCGAAAGTAGGCATTGATGATAACTCACTTTATCGTCATCCTGATTTGTTAGCCTTACGCGATTTAAGTCAAAGTGATTCTCGTGAAGCAGAAGCAGAAAAATATCAGCTCAATTATGTCGCCTTAGAAGGAGATATCGGCTGTATGGTTAATGGCGCCGGACTAGCCATGGGAACCATGGATATTGTGAAGTTATATGGCGGTAATCCTGCAAACTTCCTTGATGTTGGTGGCGGTGCAACGAAAGAGCGTGTAGCTGAAGCCTTCAAAATTATTCTCACGGATAAAAATGTGAAATCTGTTTTAGTGAATATTTTTGGTGGAATCGTACGTTGCGATCTTATTGCTGAAGGGGTCGTTGCGGCGATTCAAGAAATCGGTGTAAAAGTGCCTGTTGTGGTTCGATTAGAAGGAACCAATGCTCCACAAGGCAGAGCAATTTTAGCAGAAAGTGGTGTGAATTTAATTGCAGCGCATACTTTACAGGAAGCAGCACAAGCGGCAGTGAAAGCGGCAAAAGGAGAATAATCATGGCGATTTTAATTAATAGAGAGACAAAAGTAATTTGCCAAGGTTTCACCGGTGCGCAAGGGACATTTCACTGCGAGCAAGCATTGGCTTATGGTACAAAGTTAGTCGGTGGGATTTCACCGAATAAAGGCGGAACAACGCACTTAGGTTTGCCGGTATTTAATACAGTGCGTGAAGCAGTAAAAGCGACGGGCGCTACAGCAACTATGATTTATGTACCCGCACCATTTTGTAAAGATGCAATTTTTGAAGCCATTGATGCGGGTATTCAATTAGTGGTCTGTATTACAGAGGGCATCCCAACATTGGATATGTTGTTAGTGAAACAAAAATTAAATGAAACGGGTGTCGTGATGATCGGGCCGAATTGTCCAGGCGTGATTACACCAGATGAATGCAAGATTGGTATTATGCCAGGCAATATCCATAAAAAAGGCAGAGTAGGGATTGTTTCTCGCTCAGGTACTTTAACCTATGAAGCGGTACAACAGACAACAGATGAAGGTTTTGGTCAATCTACTTGCGTAGGGATCGGCGGCGATCCTATCCCAGGATCCAACTTCATTGATATTCTAAAACGTTTCCAAGAAGATCCTGAAACTGA
Source organism: Parahaemophilus parainfluenzae (assembly GCA_934834395.1). Lineage (GTDB taxonomy): Bacteria > Pseudomonadota > Gammaproteobacteria > Enterobacterales > Pasteurellaceae > Haemophilus_D > Haemophilus_D parainfluenzae_Q. Next base: position 1,736 of record CAKVVS010000005.1, read on the forward strand.
AGCTATCGTGATGATTGGTGAAATCGGTGGCTCTGCAGAAGAAGAAGCAGCAGCGTTTATTAAATCTCATGTGACAAAACCTGTGGTGGCTTATATCGCAGGCGTGACGGCGCCAAAAGGTAAGCGTATGGGACACGCAGGAGCGATTATCAGCGGTGGAAAAGGAACGGCAGAAGATAAAATTGCTGCACTTGAAGCGGCTGGCGTGAAAACAGTGAGAAGTCTTGCTGAAATCGGTTCAGCCCTCTGTGAATTATTGAAATAAAATACTTAAAAAATGGACCGCACTTTGGATTCGTTTTCAAAGTGCGGTCGTTTTTTATAACAAATTCTTATAACTACATCTAAATCGGTGTATAATCTCGTCAGTTTTTTAAGGACAAAATTATGAGCCAATTTTTCTATATCCACCCTGAAAACCCGCAAGCACGTTTGATTAATCAAGCGGTAGAAATCTTGCGTCAAGGTGGTGTCATTGTGTACCCGACAGATTCGGGCTATGCCTTAGGCTGTATGATCGGTGATAAACATGCGATGGATCGTATTGTTGCGATTCGTAAATTGCCAGAAGGGCATAATTTTACGTTGGTATGTAGCGATTTATCCGAGCTTTCAACCTACGCAACGGTGAGCAATTCGGCTTATCGTTTAATTAAAAACAATACGCCGGGGCGTTATACTTTTATTTTGACGGCGACGAAAGAACTTCCACGCCGATTGATGACGTCAAAACGCAAAACTATTGGTTTGCGTGTGCCGGATAACCAAATTGCTTTGGATTTATTGAACGCATTAGGTGAGCCGATTCTATCTTGCTCACTGATGTTGCCTGATAATGAACATATGACTTATTCCGATCCAGAAGAGATTCGTGAATGTTTAGAACGTCAAGTGGATTTAATTATTCATGGTGGCTATTTAGGTCAAGAGCCAACAACTGTGGTGGATTTAACGGAAGAATCGCCAGTCATTTTACGTGAAGGAAGTGGTAGCACCGCTCCTTTCATTTAACTTATTTTAGACGCTTGGGAAAGCGACAAAGGAAAACAGATGAAATCTATTCAAAAACCAGTCAGACAAGAACGTGAAAAACAAGCGGGAAAGCAACCGCACTTTGAGCGTAAAGAACGTAAAAGTGCAGTCAACTCTGATATCAAATCAACCCCTAAAGCTAAGGTAGCTAGACCATCTCGTCAATCTACTGTAGAAGGTGAAAAATTACAGAAAGTGCTTGCGCGTGCAGGGCAAGGCTCTCGTCGTGAAATTGAAGCGATGATTGCTGAAAACCGAGTGAGTGTTGATGGCAAAATGGCAACCCTTGGCGATCGTATCGATGTACATTCTGGTGTAAAAGTGCGTATTGATGGTCGTATCATCAATCTTCAACAAGCACAAAAAGAAGTATGCCGAGTGTTGATGTATTACAAACCCGAAGGCGAACTTTGTACTCGTAGCGATCCAGAAGGTCGTCCGACCGTATTCGATCGTTTACCACGCTTAAATGGCGCAAGATGGATTGCGGTAGGCCGTTTGGATATTAATACTTCAGGCTTATTGCTTTTCACGACAGATGGCGAATTAGCGAATCGTTTAATGCACCCAAGCCGTGAAGTTGAACGTGAGTATTCTGTGCGCGTATTTGGTCAAGTGGACGATGCCATGTTAGCGCGTTTACGTAAAGGTGTGCAGTTGGAAGATGGGCCAGCCAATTTCAAAGAAATCAAATTTGCAGGTGGTGTAGGGATTAACCAATGGTACGATGTGACTTTAATGGAAGGTCGTAACCGTGAAGTACGTCGTCTGTGGGAATCACAAGGTATTCAAGTGAGTCGTTTAATTCGTATTCGTTACGGCAACATTAAGCTGATGAAAGGCTTACCGCGTGGTGGTTGGGAAGAAATGGATCTGGAAAACGTCAACTATTTACGTGAATTAGTGGGTTTACCGCCAGAAACAGAAACTAAATTAGATGTGGCGAAACCTCGTCGTCGACCAAAATCAGGTCAAATTCGTAAAGCAGTAAAACGTTATACTGAGTTAAGTAAACGCTATAAAAAATAGGTGGTATTCGCGATGAAAATGCAGCAACTTCGCTACATTGTTGAGATTGTAAACCAAAATTTAAATGTGACTGAAGCCGCGAATGCGCTTTATACCTCTCAGCCAGGTATCAGTAAACAGGTTCGCTTGTTAGAAGATGAATTAGGTTTAGAGATTTTTGAGCGTAATGGTAAACACATTAAATCCATTACGCCAGCGGGTAAAAAGATCGTCGCAATTGCTCGTGAGCTTCTAGTGAAAGCGCAAAGCATTAAATCAGTAGCCAATGAATATACTTGTCCGAATCATGGCGTGTTACGCATCGCAACAACCAATACGCAAGCACGTTATATGCTGCCAGCTGTAGTGGAACGTTTCTCTAAACAATATCCGGATGTGAGTTTGCATATTCATCAAGGTTCACCGACGCAAATTCATGATGCATTGATTTCAGGCGAAGTGGATTTAGCGATCACAACAGAAGCACCGTATCTTTTTGATGATTTGATTCAACTGCCTTGTTATTTGTGGAATCGTTCGGTGATTGTTAAACCTGACCATCCTTTAGCAAAAGTAAAAAACCTTACAGTTGAGGAGTTAGGCAAATATCCGTTAGTCACTTATACCTTTGGTTTTACCGGTGTATCTGATTTGGATTATGCATTTAATCGCGCGGGGATTCTGCCGAATATTGTGTTTACCGCAACGGATGCTGACGTGATTAAAACTTATGTGCGTTTAGGATTGGGGGTGGGCATTATGGCCTCTATGGCACATACACCAGCAGATAAGGATTTAGTGGCAATTGATGCTGGGCATTTATTCCGTGCGAGTATGACGCAAATTGCCTTTAAACACAGCACTTTCTTGCGCAACTATATGTATGACTTTATTGAATTTTTCTCTCCACACTTAACCCGACCAATGGTTGAAAAGGCTGAGAAATTGCGTGATAACAGCGCGGTGAAGAAATTGTTTGATAATGTTGAATTAGAAGTGAAATAAGCATAGAAAAATATAAAAGTGCGGTCAGAATTTAATGTGAATTCTGGCCGTTTCTTTTTTACAATAAAAACAAATGTGGCACTAAGTTCATGACGATGACTGTTGCAATAGAAAGCAATAATCGTGATGAACCAAAGATAAAACCTCGGTTGGTACCATTATCAAATTTTACTAATAAATTCGCCATTGCCGTTAAAGCATAGACTTCAATCACTGTGAAAATGACTAAGTAAATATAAGCAGAAACCAAAGAAATATATTTCAACGTAATAAACCAAGGCAGGATAATACCAACAGCCAAGATTGGCGCCACCCATAGGGTTTGTTTAATCGTTAAATTAATTTTTCGAGAAAAATAACTTTGTAGCGATACAGTCAACAACCCATTCACAAAAAGTGCAATGGGGGAGTGTTCCGGCATGCCTAATTTGTTGTCAAATAGGAAAGGGAAGATCACAAAGAATGACGTTGCAATGGAAAGGGGAATAAACAACATCAAATGTACCAATAAAAATTCTTTAGTGATGATTTCTTTAATTTGGATAAAGCGAAATTTCACTAAGGTTTGCAAAGTTTGAATTTGATAAAACGGTTTAACCATTAAGGCAAAGAGAATCGCTTCCATCGCAAAGCAGACCCAAATCAACCATTCAATATGATTATATTTGATAAACGGAATCACCAATAAGGGCGCAAACATAGACGACATGGAAGTGACTTTCAAATATTTTCCCTGTAATCGGGTTTTCTCTTTGTATTCTTCACCCGCGAGTACCAATAGGCAGGCTTTCGCATTGGTACCAAATAAACAGCTACCTAATCCAAAACAGGTGGTAGCAATTAAAAGTAGAATGTAATTGTCAGCAGAGAGAAAGAAAATATAGGCGATCACATCTAAAAAGCATCCAAGTAACATCATTTTTGCCAGCCCAAAACGATCGCCCCAGATACCGGCTAAAATCGCTAATGCTTGGTTGCAGAAGAAAAGCAACGAGAGGGAAAAGGCAATTTCACTGTTACTTAAGCCTTTTCCTTGTAAATAGATGAAAAATACCGTTTGCATGGAAAAGAATGCAAGGGTAGAAAAGAAACGACGAGTCAGTAAAAGTTTTTGTAAATTCATTGTTTTATTAAAAAAAGAAAAGCACGCGTTAAGAACGCGCGCCAGTAATTGTTAAGTGCGGTCAAAATTTACGATAATTTTTAACCGCACTTTAGCTTAAAAAGAATCGTGATATTTCACTAAATCTTCGCGGCTGATAGCAAAAACACCTAGGCCACCATTTTTTAGTTCAACCCATTCAAATGGCACATCTGAATATTGTTCAATGAGACTTACCATGCTATTCCCTACTTCACAAACGAGCATGCCATTTGGCGTTAAATAATCTGCTGCTTGTTTTAAAATTTGTTTCGTAATCTCTAAACCATCAACACCGGAACCTAAGGCTAATTCAGGTTCATAATGGAATTCTTCCGGCATATCTGCCAAGTCTTCTTCATCCACATAAGGCGGATTGGAGACGATTAAATCATATTGTTGACCAAAGATATTTTGGAATAAATCTGATTGAATCGGGAAAACACGATGTTCTAATTGGTGACGCGCAATATTGATTTCTGCCACATTTAACGCATCCACAGAAAGATCGACCGCATCTACTTCCGCTTCAGGAAAGGCTTCAGCTGTTGCGATTGCGATACAACCACTTCCTGTACAAAGATCTAAAATACGTTTTGGCTCAGATTTTAAAAGCGGAGCAAATTTATCTTGGATTAATGCGCTGATTGGTGAGCGTGGAATAATCGTACGCTCATCCACATAGAATTCTAATCCGCAGAACCACGCACTATTCGTTAAATAAGCGACTGGCATACGTTGCTCAATACGGCTTAAGACTAATTGTACTAAGGTTTCTTTTTCTGAATGAGTGAGTTTACTGTTAAATAAATCTTGCGGTAAATCGAGCGGTAATTGAAGCCCCGCAAGGACTAATTGAAGGCTTTCATCCCACGCATTGTCATGGCCTTGCCCGTAGTAAATATCAGAACGGTTGAATGAGCTGTATGTCCAGCGTAAAAAATCTTGAATGGTCGTTAATTCACTTGCCACATTATCTTCTAAAATTGTCGCAACAAGTTCTTGATTGTGTAAGGTTTCCATTTTGTGCCTCAATAAAAAATTTGGCTAGTTATACCATAGAATAGATGTGCTATCATTAAGCAAAATAACAAATTGAGAAAAATAATGATAGAACAAGATGATTTCGATCTTTTTCGGGCGGAAACAAAAGGGATCAAACCCATCAAGCAAGATACCTTTGTGGCACCTCGTCAAAAGAGCGGTCAAAAAAAATCCCCTTTACGTGATATTCGAGAAAAAGAAGATACGCTTTTCTATTTTTCCGATGAATATGAACCACTGCTAAATGAACATGATGGTGTCATCAAATATTTACGTGAAGGGGAAGATAGCCATTTATTAAAGCAACTTCGTCGTGGCGATTTTTCACCCGAATTATTTTTAGATTTGCATGGTTTAACTCGTGAACAAGCCAAAATGGAATTGGCAGCACTGCTGTTAGCTTGTGAAGATGAGCATGTTTATTGTGCGAGTATCATGACGGGCTATGGCACGTTTACGTTGAAGAAACAAATTCCACGTTGGTTAGTTCAGCACCCTAAAGTCCGAGCGTTACACCAAGCTCCTAAAGAATGGGGCGGAGAAGCGGCGATACTCATTTTAGTGGATGTATAAAGAAAAAGTGCGGTCGAAATTGACCGTACTTTTTTTTTACATTTTTTCGATTGTCTTAATGCCTAATAACGCTAAACCTTGTTTTAAGGTTTTCTCTGTAAGAGAAGCGAGTTTTAAACGGCTTAATTTTACATTTTCATCTTCTGCATTTAAGATTGGGCAGTGTTCATAGAATGAAGAAAACACACCCGCCAACTCATATAAATAAGCACAGAGCACATGCGGTGTCCCTTCTTTACCCACCGTTTGGACCGCTTCTTCAAATTGAAGTAATTTGATCGCTAATGCACGTTCTTTTTCATCTGAAAGCTGAATTTTCGCTTCTGCAAGTGCGGTTGGATTCACGTTTGCTTTATTGAAGATTGAACGAATACGTGTGTAAGCATATTGCATATAAGGCGCGGTATTACCTTCAAAACTGAGCATATTATCCCAATCGAACACATAGTCAGTTGTGCGGTTTTTGGAAAGATCCGCATATTTCACCGAGCCAATACCCACCGCTTCAATAACCGCAGTTTTTTCTTCATCAGATAAGTTGGTATTTTTCTCGTTGATTAATACAGTGGCACGTTCAATAGCTTCATCTAATAAATCTGCTAATTTTACGGTGCCGCCAGTACGAGTTTTGAATGGTTTACCATCTTTACCCAACATCATACCGAAGTTTTTATGTTCAAGTGAGAAGCTATCTGGTACATAACCGGCTTTACGCGTAATTAACCACGCTTGTATCATGTGTTGGCTTTGACGTGTATCAGAGAATACTAATGCGCGATCCGCTTTTAAGGTTTCATAACGGTATTTCGCCGCCGCAATATCGGTAGTGGTATAAAGGAAACCGCCATCTTTCTTCTGAACGATAACGCCCATCGGTTCGCCTTCTTTGTTTTTGAATTCATCAAGATAAACGACCAATGCACCTTCATCTTCAACGGCTAAACCTTGTTTTTTCAGATCTTCAACGATAGCAGGTAACATCGGGTTATAAAGACTTTCACCCATCACATCTTTTTCAGTCAATGTGACATTCAAACGATCGTAGTTACGTTGGTTTTGTTGCATGGTGATATCGACTAATTTTTTCCACATTGTGCGGCAATATTCATCTCCACCTTGCAATTTCACTACATAGTTACGGGCTTTTTCAGCGAAAGCCTCATCTTCATCGTAGTGTTTTTTCGCTTCGCGATAGAATGCTTCAAGATCTTGAAGTTCCATTTCGCTTGCGTGTTCGTTTTCCATTTTTTCAAGATAAGCAATGAGCATACCGAATTGGGTACCCCAGTCACCCACGTGATTCGCACGAATAACGTTGTGGCCTAAAAATTCAAGGGTACGAACAACGGCATCACCGATGATGGTAGAACGTAAGTGACCTACGTGCATTTCTTTCGCAACGTTTGGTGAAGAATAATCAATCACGATGGTTTGTTTTTCATTTGCGCTGACACCAAGATTTTGATCTTTTAATGCAGCAGAAACGTTATTCGCTAACCAAGTTGGATTTAAGAAAATATTAATAAAACCTGGACCAGCAATTTCAGTTTTTTCTGCGACATCAGAAAGATCAGCATGATCTAATACTTTTTGTGCAAATTCACGTGGATTTAAACCTAGTTTTTTAGCAGCAGCCATGATGCCGTTTGCTTGGTAATCGCCAAATTGTGGTTTACCTGATTGGCGAATAAGCGCATCACATTGTTCATCTGCGCCAGCAGCAATCATCGCTTGTTTAATTTTATCGGATAAAATAGATTGAATATTCACGGTTTTTCCTAATCTTGAAATTGAATAATGAAAATAATCGGCTATGATACCGTTGTTTATAGATTTCTCAAAGTAAGAGCAGGAGAAAATGTCAAATTTAATGGAAAAATCGACCGCACTTTATCAAGAGTTGCCTTTATTTCAGGAAAAAATTCAGCAATTAGCTGCCGTCATGAAAGTGAACTTAGCGGATTATCAAATTGATCATTTAGCTTTAAGAGCAAATACTGAAGAAAAAGCAAAAAATTGGCTGACAGAGTTATTAAAGTGCGGTAGAATTTTAAGCGATAATATCGTCAATGGGCGTCCTATCTATTTGATTGAATTAGATGAGCCAGTTGATTTCATTGGTCAGCCTGTCGATGTTATTGAATTACCGTTTCCTAAAAATAAACAATATCCCCAAGAAACTTGGGAACATATTGAAATTGTAATGCCGTTTTTATCTCATGAATCTGTTGAGGATTGGGTTAATCGAATTTGCAATACATTTTTATGGAAGGAACTAACTCAATTAACCATGAAGGTGAGCGAACCTAAGGTGGAAGGGGAGCAATTGCCCAATCCATCCATTGCAGTGAGTTTTGTTGATAAAACAGAAAATCACGTTTGCATAAAGGTTCATCCTTATACAATAAAGAAAATACTCGAGGTTTAGTGTAATGAAAAAAATTACCTTAGCATTAACTGTCTTATTAAGTTTAGGTTTATCAGCTTGTTCATCTCAATCACAAAAAGATGAAAGCGCTTATAAAGGTCAAGTTATTTTCACCGAATTCCAAGGTGATGATGTAAAATTAACCGTTCGTAAAAACGACTGCTCATACAAACAAGAAGGTGAAACAGAAGTTATCGTTCACAAATACGATTCAACTTTAGTAACTGGTGCTTGTGTGAAAGTATCTGACAACGGTCAAGGCGTGAAAAACGTTTCTACTTGGTCTCCAAGAAACCCAATCTAATTCATTTTTAGAAGGTTAGTTTTATGAAAAAAGTAACAGTAGCATTAGCACTTATGATGTCTATCGGCTTAACCGGTTGTGCAAACACTGATATTTTTAGCGGTGATGTGTATGAAGCTGGACAAGCAAAAGAAGCGCGTTCAATTAGCTATGGTACTATTGTTTCTGTTCGTCCTGTTAAAATCCAAGCGGATAATCCAGGTGTAATCGGTACAGTTGGTGGTGGTGCTTTAGGTGGTATCGCAGGTAGTACAATTGGCGGTGGCACTGGACAAGCAATTGCAACTGCAGTAGGTGCAATTGGTGGGGCGATTATTGGTAGCAAAGCTGAAGAGAAAATGAGCCAAGTTAATGGTGCAGAGCTTGTTATCAGAAAAGATAATAGAGAAGAGATCGTTGTGGTTCAAAAAGCGGATCCTAGCTTTAAAGCAGGTCGTCGCGTAAGAATCGTTGGCGGTTCATCATTAAATGTTTCTGTTATCAACTAACTTAAAGCTAGAAATAGAAAAAAAGCGAGCCATAATAAGGTTCGCTTTTTTTATGTTTTAAATCAAAAGAAAGTGCGGTTGTTTTTTGCTTGAAAGTCAAAAATATGATACAACTATCAACCGTTATTTCACATCAACAATAGGAAGCAAAATGTCAAATTTACAACAAGTTATTGAAGCTGCATTTGAAAAACGTGCGGAAATTACCCCTAAAACAGTTGATGCACAAACTCGTGCAGCAATCGAAGAAGTGATCGAAGGATTAGATAGCGGTAAATACCGTGTTGCAGAAAAAATTGATGGCGAATGGGTTACTCATCAATGGTTGAAAAAAGCGGTATTATTATCTTTCCGTATCAATGATAACCAAATCATTGATGGTGCTGAAACTAAATATTACGACAAAGTAGCATTAAAATTTGCTGACTATACTGAAGAGCGTTTTGCTCAAGAAGGTTTCCGTGTCGTACCTTCTGCAACAGTACGTAAAGGCGCATACATTTCTAAAAACTGTGTATTGATGCCTTCTTATGTAAATATCGGTGCATATGTGGGTGAAGGTACCATGGTTGATACATGGGCAACCGTTGGTTCATGTGCGCAAATTGGTAAAAATGTTCACTTATCTGGTGGTGTAGGGATTGGTGGTGTATTAGAGCCATTACAAGCAAACCCAACTATTATCGGTGATAACTGTTTCATCGGTGCGCGTTCTGAAGTGGTTGAAGGCGTGATTGTTGAAGATGGTTGCGTGATCTCTATGGGCGTATTCATTGGTCAATCAACGAAGATCTACGATCGTGAAACAGGTGAAGTATTCTATGGCCGCGTTCCTGCTGGTTCTGTAGTGGTTTCAGGTAGCCTTCCATCTAAATGTGGTAAATACAGCTTATACTGTGCAGTGATCGTGAAAAAAGTTGATGCAAAAACTTTAGGTAAAGTAGGTATCAACGAATTATTGCGCTCTATTGAAGAGTAATTAAGATCTTATAGAAAATAAACCGCACTTTGAAATAACTTAGTGCGGTTTTATTTATTATAGATAATAATGATTAAAAAGTTTATTTTCGTTGTTTTTATATTTTTTTCTATTTGGGGAATGAAAAGCCAATCAGAAAAAAGATGGGATGCTCTCAAGCACCAAAATCATATTTTATCGGTATTCAATAAAGAAGCTGCTCAATCCATAGATTCTATAGACAATAACACTAAAATTTCTTCCTATATCATAATTAATTTTAAAGAAAATACGGAAATATCTCTAATTAAGGATACCTTGGCAAAGACTGGATTTATTTTTCAAAATGATAGATATTGTAAGGGAGCAGAAGAAATAGCTCTCTTTATAACTACTAAAATAAACCTCGTTTATCGTTATCCATCTAGAGATTGTGAAAACCATAAAAAAATGACCGCACTTGTAGATAAAGTGCGGTCATTTTCTTTTCTAAATTAGCGAATTATTTTTTTCTTGCTAACATTGTCGCAAATTTTAATTTAATGCGATTACCGTTTTCATCGGTTTTATGTAATTCGCCCATATTTTCGTTGTATTCTAAGAATTCCCAATCTTTGTAGTATTCTTTTAATTCACCTTCAGAGAACGTAAATGAGAACGCTAATGGACAAGGTACCTCAGGTGTAGACATCGCTGCTACAATTAAGTTATAACCACCTGGGTTGGTGTGTTCTTGCATATTATTAATAATGGCAGGAATTCGCTCACGATTTAAGAACATAAATACCACGGTAGATAAAATGAAGTCGTAGTTTTCTTGAATATTGGCGGTGTTAATATCATAAACCGCAGTTTTAATATTTAAGTTTTCTTTATCTTTAGTTTCGTTTAAGAAGGCAATGCTGTTTTCGTTGTGATCCCAAGAAGTCACATCATAACCTTTTAAACTTAAATAAAGGGAGTTACGACCTTGTCCGCAGCCTAAATCTAACACTTTGCAAGGCTTAATAATTTTAGCGGCATCAACCACATCACCGTGCGTTGCAGTCATGTTGTATTTTTTGCTGAAATAGTCTTCTTTTTTGCAATAAAAACCAAGCGTACATTCTAAGTCATCAGAAAGGGCTTCAACTCGATGCCAGGCTTGTGGCTCGACAAACGGAATGTTACTTTCTGGCGTGAAAATATGCTCAGTAATAATATCACCATCTTCAGTTAGCTCATAAAACTTAAGCTTACCTTTCAATACTGTAAGTTTGCCCCAAGTGCCCACTTTAGTATTGTGTTTTTCTTGGAACATTTTAGGTAGTTTATCTTTTGTCCAAACCGGCATTTGTTTATAGCAGATAAGTTCGTTTGTCATAATGAATTCCTTTTAATTTGCATGATAAATAGCTGATTGATATGGTAGGGTATTTGATTCTATTTGGCAATAAAAAAGGCGACCGAAGTCGCCTAAATATTAAATTATTTTACTTGCATACCGGCAGTCACACCGCTATCAGCTGAAAGTAAGAATAAATCACTTCCGCCAGTACCAGCAGAAAGAATCATTCCTTCTGATACACCAAATTTCATTTTACGTGGTGCAAGGTTTGCAACCACAATAACAAAACGACCTTCCAATTCTTCAGGTTTGTTGTAAGCCGCTTTAATGCCAGAGAACACTTGGCGAGTATGGTCACCTAAATCTAATTCAAAACGTAAGAGTTTATTTGATTCAGGTACCGCTTCGCATTTCAGTACTTTTGCCACACGCATATCAATTTTAGCGAAATCATCAATGGTAATAGTGTCAGCAATAGGTTCGACATTTGAAAGAGCGGTCGCTTTTGCCGCTGTTTTTTCTGTCGCTTTGTTGGTTTCAGCGAAAAGTGCTTTAGTTTCTTCTACAACAGCATCAATTTGTTTTTTCTCTAAACGAGAGAAAAGCGCTTTAAATGGAGTAAGTTGATGACTTAATAAAGGCTGTGCAATATTATTCCAAGTTAGTTCTGTTTGTAAGAACGCTTCTGCACGTTCAGCCAGTTTCGGAAGAACCGGTTTTAAGTAAGACATTAATACACGGAAAAGCTCGATACCCATTGAGCAAACCGCTTGTAATTCAGCCTCTTTGCCTTCTTCTTTTGCAATGACCCAAGGGGCTTTTTCATCAATATATTTATTGGCTTTATCAGTTAATGCCATGATTTCACGAATCGCTTTGTTGTATTCACGGCTTTCATAATAAGCAGCAATTTGTTCAGCTTGTGCAGTAAATTCATTGAAAAGCACTTCGTCTTCTAATTTATCTGCTAATTTGCCTTCAAAGCGTTTAGCGATAAATCCAGCATTACGAGAAGCCAAATTGACTAATTTATTCACGATATCCGTATTGACTCGTTGAACGAAATCTTCCAAATTGAAATCAAGATCTTCGATGCGATCGTTTAATTTCGCTGCGTAGTAGTAACGCAAACATTCTGGATCAATGTGATTTAAATAGGTGCTGGCTTGGATAAATGTACCGCGTGATTTGGACATTTTTGCGCCATCTACGGTGACATAACCGTGAGCAAACACATTGGTTGGTTTGCGGAATTCGCTACCTTCTAACATCGCTGGCCAGAATAGACTGTGGAAATACACGATATCTTTACCAATAAAGTGATAAAGTTCTGCATCGCTGTTTTCGCCCCAGAATTCATTAAAATCAATGCCTTCACGATCGCAGAGATTTTTGAAAGAAGCCATGTAGCCGATTGGTGCATCCAACCAAACATAGAAGAATTTATCTTTTGCACCTGGAATTTCAAAACCAAAATAAGGGGCATCACGAGAGATATCCCATTGTTGCAAACCACTTTCAAACCATTCTTGCATTTTGTTTGCAATTTCCGGTTGAAGTGAGCCTGAGCGTGTCCATTCTTTTAACATGCCTTCAAAAGCGGGTAAGTCAAAGAAGAAATGTTCAGATTCTTTGATGATTGGTGTTGCACCTGATACAGCTGAACGAGGATTAATTAAATCCATCGGGCTATAAGTCGAAGCACAAACTTCGCAGTTATCACCGTATTGATCTTCAGCTTTACATTTTGGGCAAGTCCCTTTGACGAAACGATCTGGTAAGAACATGTTCTTTTCAGGGTCGAATAACTGAGAAATCACTTTTGTTTTAATGAAGCCTTTGGCTTTCAATTTATTGTAAATCTCAGCAGTGATTTGTTTATTTTCTTCACTGTGAGTAGAGTGATAGTTATCAAAACTGATATTAAAGCCTGCAAAATCACGGACGTGATCAGCTTTTGCTTTTGCGATTAATTCTTCAGGTGTGATACCTAATTTATCGGCATTCAGCATGATTGGTGTGCCGTGCGCATCATCTGCACAGACAAAATGAATGTTATTGCCACGCATACGTTGGAAACGCACCCAAATATCCGCTTGAATGTGTTCTAACATATGGCCTAAATGAATGGCGCCATTTGCATAAGGTAATGCACAAGTGACTAAAATTTTACGAGGTTGAGTTGTCATTATTTTTCTCTTATTCTTTTTGCAAAAATTGCGAGTATGTTACCCGATTAGTGTGATTTTTTCTAGTTTAGTTATACTTTTAGCTTAACATTTGAGGTGTAAAAAGGGTAAAATATCCCTGACAAATTTACTCTACTACCTACTACTATTAAAGGAATATTATGGCAACTGCTTTTTCTGAAAATTTAACGGCAGAACAACAATCTCAAGTTCTGCAAGTTTTCCAACAATTTCAACATCCAAGTTTGCAAAAAGACTTAATCGCATTAAATACTTTGAAGAAAGTTGAAAAAGGCTGTGACGTATTACGTATTGAATTACAATTGCCTTTTGCATGGAACACTGGCGTGGAGCAAGTGAAACAGCAACTTTCTGATGCCTTATTAAAAGCAACAGATAGTAAAGAAATCAAATGGGTGGTGAATTATCAAATCGCAACGTTAAAACGTGCGAATAATCAACCCGCTGTAAAAGGCGTGAAGAACATCATCGCGGTGACTTCGGGTAAAGGCGGAGTAGGGAAATCCTCGGTTTCTGTGAATCTTGCGCTTGCTTTACAAGCTCAAGGTGCTCGCGTGGGGATTTTAGACGCGGATATTTATGGCCCATCTGTTCCGCATATGTTAGGCGCCCCACATCAACGCCCAACTTCACCAGATAACCAACATATCACACCGATTAAAGCACATGGTTTATCTGCAAACTCGATCGGTTTCTTAATGGATGAAGATAATGCAACTATTTGGCGTGGTCCAATGGCAAGTAGTGCATTAAGTCAGCTTTTAAATGAAACATTATGGGATAGCTTAGATTACTTAGTGATCGATATGCCACCGGGTACAGGTGATATCCAATTGACCCTTTCACAACAAATCCCTGTAACGGGTGCGGTAGTGGTCACAACACCACAAGATATTGCGTTATTAGATGCGGTGAAAGGTGTATCGATGTTTGAACGCGTATCTGTGCCAGTGTTAGGTATTGTGGAAAATATGTCTATGCATATTTGTAGCAATTGTGGTCATCACGAAGCGATTTTCGGTACCGGTGGTGCAGAAAAAATGGCACAAAAATACAATGTGAAAGTATTAGGCCAGTTACCGTTGAATATCCAAGTTCGTCAAGATTTGGATGCAGGTAAACCAACCGTAGTTGCTGCACCAGACAGTGAAATTGCGAAATCTTTCTTAGATTTAGCAGAAAAAGTATCAACTGAGCTTTACTGGCAAGGTTCTGTGATTCCAAGCGAGATTTTATTCCGCGAAGTGAAATAATCACAAAAATATCATAAAAATTAACCGCACTTTAGGTCATCCAAAGTGCGGTTATTTTTTTAGCGAAATTTGCTTATTTTAAATGATCGGCATCATTTATTTTCTCAACGCGAAAACCGTTCTCATCGTCATAATGTACAACACTAATTGAGGTGTTAATGAGCGATACTGATTTATCTTCATCACGGTGATTTTGCCACGTTGCACCGTTTAATAAGGCAAGCAATAAACGTAAGGTATGGCCATGCGACACAATAAGAATATTACCTTGATTATGAATCTTAATAATATCGTGTAATGCTTTCATGGCACGTTCGCCTAATTGTTCAAACGTTTCTCCACCATTTACTTGAGCTTTGTAATTGGCGGGATCTTTAATAAGTTGTTTAAATTCTGGGAGTTCTCTTAACGTATCGACAAGTTTGCCTTCCCAAGAACCAAAATACTGTTCATTTAAACCTTGGTGATGGAAAAGGGGAATATCACGTTCGCCGATAATATGAGAGGCGGTCGCGATGGTACGTTTTAATACGCTAGAGTAGGCTGCGACAAAAGGAATATGATTAAGTGCAAAACCTGTTTTTTTCGCACCATTAACGCCTTCTTCAGTCAAAGGGGAATCGCCATGACCTTGCATTAAACCTTCCGTATTCCAAACAGTTTTACCGTGGCGAATGAAATAAAAAGTCAGTTGTTTTTTCATTTTCATGTCCATAAAAAAGATTAAGGAAGCCGAAACTTCCTTAATCATGATTTTAACGGGAGTAATAACCTGCCATTGAACTATATACGGCATTTTCTGCTTGAATGATGTTGTATTTCGCATTCAAGATAGAAAGTTGAGAGCTTTTCTCTGTGTTTGCCGCGGCGAGCCATTCACGTAATTCAGATACACCAGCATTGTAACGATCACGATAGTATTTGGTGATACGTTGATTATAGCTGTGTGTTTTTTGCAAGTTAGCAAAGGCACTTTGCGCTTGTGTATAGGCGAAGTAGTTAGTATCTACATCGTTTAAGGCTTTAGTGATGCTTTGCTCGTAGTTTAAACGTGCGGTTTCATAATCGGCTTCAGAGATTTTCACGTTCCATTTCACCGTATTCCAGTTGAGGAATGGTAGGCTAATACCGATTAAACCTGTACCCACTGGATTGTGCAATGCGTTACCGACTTTAGTGCCACTTGATGTTAAGCTGCCGCCTAAAGTCACTTCTGGGAACCAGCCTTTTTCGGTTGCTTTGGCATTTTTGAACGCACTGCTTAAGCGATATTGATAGCCTTTCACATCAGGACGATTCGCAATCACAGAAACAGGCACATTTAAATTTACGCCCACATTTTTCACATTAAGAATGTGTGGGAAGTTGATATTTAATGCTTCTTCCGGTTTTAAGTTTAGTAAGTTACGTAAAGTTTGTTCCGCTGTTTTGCGTTGTGTTTGATAGTTGATCAAGTTGTTACGAGCGGTTAATACGGCTTGTTGTGATTGATCCACACTAGCGCTGTCAGCGACACCTTGTGATAAACGACGTTGCATAATGCTGCTAATGTCGTTGTAGTATTTAATGGTTTCCTCAGTTGTGCTGATAGCGTCATTTAAATAAGCAATTTGATAATACGTTGTCACAACAGAGTTGATGAGTGAAAGTTTCGTTGCTTCTAAATCTTCAGCCGTTGCTTTGTGTGACCATTCTGCGGCATCTGCAGTATCCGCTAAACGTTGCCATAAATCTAACGTATAACTCACATTTAATGCACCTTGATGGCTTACTGTTGAGCTGCCACCTGTCTTCACGTTTTTACTTGCAGAAGATTGGGTTGAACCGCTAAATGCAGGAATTAAATTCGCGCCTGCAAGGTTTGCATTATATAGAGCACGGTTTACGGCAACAGACGCTTTGGCTAAATCTTTGTTATTAACTAATGCTTGTTCTACCACACGATTTAATTGTGAATCATTGTAAAGCGCCCACCAGTTTTCTTTTACATTAAATTGTTTGGTGATTTCCGCATAATTTTGGTAATCCTGCTGGCTCGCTTTATAAGAATCGCCGATGTTAGCACAACCTGCTAGAGCAGTTGCCATCGCGATTGCTAAGGTTAATTTTTTCATTTTTAACATGGATTTTTTCCTTTCTTTTTAATTAAAGTGCGGTCAAAAATTAGTGAGAATTTTAACCGCTCTTTTGTGTTTTACAAAATTTCTTTATTCTCGAGCAAGAGCTGTAATTGGATCTAATTGTGCCGCACGTTTTGCCGGCATATAACCGAAGATCACACCAATCAGAGTAGAGAAGACCACAGCCGCAACAATTGAGCCAGTTGAGAATGCCATCGTAAAGTCAGTCATAAATACGTTAAATAGCAGACCGATTAAACCCGAAAGCAGAATCCCCGTCACACCGCCAATTAAACAAATCAACACGGCTTCAATTAAAAATTGTTGCAGAATATTAAATTGTCTTGCACCAATAGCCATGCGCACACCGATTTCCTTAGTTCGTTCAGTAACAGAAACCAACATGATATTCATCACAC
>CAKVVS010000006.1:0-18614 GCA_934834395.1 Parahaemophilus parainfluenzae
TTTCTCACCTGAGTCTTCATCGTCCACGCCATCTAAAATGCCATCAATATAATTCGGTTTACCACGTGCACGCCAATCATCTGCTACACGAGCCACCTCATCATCACTCATAAAGGCACCGTGTACACGAACGAGATCCGAAGAACCTTGACCTGAATATAACATGTCACCACGGCCCAATAAGGCTTCTGCACCGCCCTGATCCAGAATCGTTCTAGAGTCAATTTTACTTGCTACAGTAAAGGCGATACGGCTTGGAATATTAGCTTTAATCAAACCGGTAATCACATCTACTGATGGGCGTTGTGTTGCTAAAATCAAGTGGATACCAATTGCACGGGCTTTTTGTGCTAAGCGCGCAATTAACTCTTCAATTTGTTTACCGGCAACCATCATTAAGTCGGCAAACTCATCAACGATCACGACAATATAACTCAATTTTTCTAATGGAGGCGGCATCTTATCCATTGTATCGCCTGGCTTCCAAATTGGGTTTGGAATTGGCATATTGAGTTTTTCATATTCTTCAATTTTTTCGTTATATCCTTCAATGTTACGCACACGTAAAGCTGACAATAATTGATAGCGACGTTCCATTTCTTCTACGCACCAACGAAGTGCATTTGCCGCTTTTTTCATATCCGTCACAACTGGGGTAAGCAAGTGTGGAATATCGTTATAAATAGAAAGCTCAACCACTTTCGGGTCAATCATAATAAATTTAACTTGATCTGGTGTTACGCGGAAAAGTAAACTTAAAATCATAGTATTCACACCAACAGACTTACCAGAGCCTGTTGAACCTGCCACAAGCAAGTGAGGCATTTTAGCCAAATCAACCACAACAGGTTTTCCGCTAATATCTTTACCTAAAGCCATTGAAAGCAACGATGTTGATGAACGGAATTCATTGCTATCGAGCACATCACGCAATGGCACTATTTGACGGCGAGCATTCGGTGTTTCAATACCAATATAAGGTTTGCCAGGAATCACTTCTGCTACACGGATCGCGCGGAACATTAACGCTCGAGCTAAATCGGTATCAATGCTTGTGACTTTTGATGCTTTTACACCTGGTTGTAATTCAAGCTCATAACGAGTGACCACTGGACCAACTAACACATCTTGTACTGTCGCTTTGACATTAAAATTTTTTAATTGTTGTTCTATGCGTGCAGATGTGTCTAAAATTTCTTCACGCGTAATGTCTTGAGCCTGTGTAGGACGATGCTCAAGTAGATCTAAACTTGGTAATGGTGTCGTTGGTTTTTCACGTTTATTCGTTGGTTGTTGGAATGCTGGATGAATAAGCGTATCAGAATACGGCTTATAGGTTGTTTCAGTTGCATTCTCAATATGAATTTCACGCGCTTTAGGTGCTGAAACTGCCGGTTCATTTAAGATCACTTTTAATGCATCTTCAGCATTTGCAGCTTTTGCTCGTACTTCCATTTCTTGCAAACGCGCTTGCTCTTGTGCGGCAAACTGACGTGCTAATTCATCTTCTAAACCATCATTTTCTGATTCTAAAGATTCATCATAAGTTGGATAAAGTGCGGTCGTATTTTCAGGTGTTTTAAGTGACACTTTTGGCATCACATTTTCTTCAAAAATGTCGTCTGACTCATCCACACTTTGATGATTCACTTGCGGATTTTTCCATGTGGCTGAAAAATCTTCTTTTGTCGGTAATTCAACAGAAGAAGCCGCAGAAATAGATACATTCGGTAAATTGTCTGATTCAACTGTGAAACCTTTAAACTTATCTTCTAATTTTTCAACATCTGCAGGCTCTGAAGCACTCGGTGAGGATAAACCACTGATATTAATTAGCTGCTCAGGCTTAATAAAGGTATTTTCAGACTCATCCTCTTTTTTATCTTCTGCTGATTCTGTTTCCAATTGAGAATCAGAAAAAGTGAGTTGTTGAGGTGCCTCAATCACAATTTGTTCAAGATCATCTACAGAAGTATGCTCTGCATGCTCCTCTTCTGCAGGCTGATTTTTCATGGTTAGCCAATGATAGAATTTCACAATTAAACGAATTAATGATGCACCAGAACAGAAAATAAAGCCCACTACCGCACAGATAAAACCCACTAAAATACAGCCAAACTTGCCAAGCGTAGGATATAAGTTCACCACTAAGCTGCCACCAAACACGCCGCCAGCTAAATAGTAGTTCGTATTTGAAAGCAACAATGTGGCCATCATGGTTAAACCAACGATGAGAGCAATAAAGCCAAAGGAACGTAATGCAATGCGAGTTGCCGAGAGAGAATGAACCGCTTTGGTTTTCAGTAAATAAATGGGTACGATAAAAATGACAAACGGAATGAGATGACCGACATAACCGAGAAAAACAAAAAACGCATCAATTAACCAAGCACCAAAAGCACCGGCTTTATTAATGGTTTGAGTTTGAAAACTTGCTGTAGACCAAGAGTTATCTAATGGCGTATAGCTTGACCATGCCACAATTAAATATAAACCTAAAAGTGCGGTCAATCCGAGTAATAATTCTGCTAAATATTGTTTCGGTGTAAATCGTTTTGTAATTCGTTTAATCATTTTTATTTTAGTACGAGATAATTAGTTTGTTTCACTTCTTCCATGACGACATAAGTTCGGGTGTCGTTCACACCTGGTAAGCGCAATAACGTGGTACCTAATAATTTTCGATATGCCGCCATATCTGCTACACGTGTTTTGAGTAAATAATCGAAATCACCTGATACCAAATGACATTCGAGAATTTCATCAAGCGCTTGAATCGCGGCATTAAACTCTTCGAAAACATCAGGTTTACCACGCACGAGCGTAATTTCAACGATCACCAATAAAGGTGCATCCAGTAATTCAGGATTTAGTAGTGCGCGATAGCCCATAATCACACCTTGTTTTTCTAGGCGTTTTACCCTTTCTAAACAAGGCGTTGGCGATAACCCCACTTTCTTTGATAAATCGATATTAGAGATTTTACCGTTGCGTTGTAATTCATTTAAGATTTTGATATCAATGCTATCCAACGCTTTATTTAATTTCTTTTCCATAACCTTTCCTTATGTACGGCGCATATTCTATCTAATTTATCAAAAACTTTCAGTAATCAGACAACAATAGGACAACGTTTTTTTAGAAATTATCCAAAATGGCAAGTGCATCAGAGAGTTTTTTCACCGTAAAAACTTCCATATTTTCGACCGCACTTTTCGGCTTATTGGCGAAAGGCACAATTGCGCGTTTAAAGCCATGTTTTGCCGCTTCACTAATGCGTTCTTGACCGCTAGTTACTGGCCGAATTTCACCCGCTAACCCTACTTCACCAAAGACAACTAAATCTTGTGGTAACGGGCGATTACGGAAACTGGAAATTAATGCGAGCAATAACGCAAGATCCGCGCCTGTTTCCCCGACTTTTACCCCACCAACGACATTCACAAAAACATCTTGATCCGACATTTGTAATCCACCATGGCGATGCAATACCGCAAGCAATAAGGCTAAACGATTTTGCTCTAACCCCACCGCCACTCGACGCGGATTTGCAAGCATTGAATGATCCACTAATGCTTGAATTTCCACCAAAAGCGGACGAGTGCCTTCCCAAAGTACCATGACCGAACTACCTGGAGTTTGTTCATCGCCACGGCTTAAGAAGATCGCCGATGGATTTTTCACCTCACGCAAGCCTTGCTCTGTCATACCAAATACGCCCAGCTCATTCACTGCGCCAAAACGGTTTTTATGGCTACGTAACGTACGGAAACGGGAATCCGCCTCCCCTTCTAGCAATAACGAACAGTCAATGGCATGTTCCAATACTTTCGGACCTGCAAGGGTGCCGTCTTTGGTGACATGACCAACCATAATGATGGCGACTTGTCGAGTTTTCGCATAACGAGTCAGGAAAGAGGCACATTCACGCACTTGTGCCACACTTCCTGGAGAAGATTGAATATCCGAAAGATGCATAACCTGGATCGAATCCACCACAATAATTTGAGGTTTTAACTGATCTGCTAAATTACAAATTTGCTCAACCGATGTTTCAGATAGCATATTTAATTTATCAGTTGGCAGATTTAAGCGATTAGCTCGCATGGCAACTTGTTGAAGCGACTCTTCCCCTGTTACATAAAGTGCGGTCATATTTTTTGCTAATCCACACATCACTTGAAGTAACAAGGTACTTTTCCCCGCACCAGGATGCCCACCAATTAAAATGGCACTCCCCGGTACGATCCCGCCGCCTAACACGCGATCTAATTCTTTAAATCCACTGGTGAAACGCGGTGTCTCTTGCAAGCTAATTTCAGAAAGTGTTTGGATTTTTGCACGGGTTTCTCCTGCATAACCACTGAAACGATCATTTTTTATGGAATTTGAGGCTGAAATTAACCGCACTTCACTGATCGTATTCCATGCTTTACAGGCAGAACATTGCCCTTGCCAGCGTGAAAATTCAGCGCCACAATCATTACATACATAAGCGGTTTTAGGAGCTTTTGCCATTTTTATTATCCTTTAGAGAACCCGTTTTACGCCATCAACATCATTAAGCCAAGCATTCTTTCAAAATACGCACGACTCTTTAATAACGCTTTTAACTTCTCAATGGTTTGAAAATTATCTTTTGTTTCGCTATGAAAGGTAATCAAGCCTTTTATTTCATTAAGGAAAAATTGATTACTAGCTAATAACTCAGCTGATCGATTTTCTTCCAGTTTTTCAAACAGAGCTTTATTGTCATCATAATAATGATAAAGATTGAAAAATGCGCCGACACGTTCAACGGTCTTCATAAAATCGAAAGCAAACACATCCGTTGGGAATGAAAGGGTTTCTTCAATCAATTGCTGCTCCATTTTCATGACTGTACTTAATTGTTCGCGAGAATCAACCGCACTTCCCTCACGTTCTTCTTTTAAGAAATCTCGCCATTTATTTAACCAATCAATCAGAAGTTGTTTACTGCCTAGTTGATAGCCTCGTTTCGCTTTACTTGCTGAACTAAAATACACATCCTGTTCAAAAGGTAAAAGTGAGACAAAATAGAAAAGATCTGAAACAAGCCCTTCTTTTAATTCAAATTCAATTTCACAAATAGGCTGTGTTTTCTCCCCTGACGAAATCTTACCTTGATCAAAAGCCACTTCAATTTTTGATGCACCAAACGCAACCAACCAAAAAGTGCGGTTAAAATCTGTTGAGAAAATTGGCTGTAATGCTGCGGAAGGCAAATTTTCAAATGGATACAACGACGTTAATTGTGCCGATGTAGGTACTGAATCATCAGGTATAGATAAATTATATTCTGGACGGCTATGCAATCCGCCAACCACTTTTCCGTCTGTTTTTAAGGTGAGTGTGAAATCACTATTTTCCTGACGGACACGCAATCCCATTTTTTGTTTAGCTAAAAAATGATCGGGATAATCGAAATAGGTATTTCCTAGGAAGACAGTATTTTGTTCTAAAATATTGAATTGATTAAGATGTGTTTTTAGGGTATCAAAAGCATCAGAGGTGACTGCAAGCTTTAATTCAACTTCATTACTCATTTTATTTTTCCTTATCAATTTTAACTGTTTAAATATACAGATAATTTTATACAAATCAAGATCTTTTTAGTGTATTTCCTTATAAAATCAGGTAATATGCAACCGAAATTTTAACCCTTGTTATGGAGTAAAACACCTATGGCAATGAACAATATTCTCGGATTATTTGCCCATTCTCCTTTAAAACCTCTGCAAAAACATTCTAAAAAGGTTACAGAATGTTGCGATTTATTAATTCCATTCTTTCAACATACCTATTTAAAACAATGGGATGAAGCAGAAAAAGTACGTTTAGACATTTCTCAATGCGAACGTGAAGCAGACGGTTTAAAACGTGAAATTCGTTTGAAATTGCCTCGTGGTTTATTTTTACCTATCGATCGTACTGATTTATTGGAATTAGTTACCCAATTAGACAAATTAGCTAACTTTGCTAAAGATATTTCAGGTCGTATGATTGGTCGCCAATTCGGCATTCCAGAAGAAATGCAAGAAAGTTTCTTAAAATATGTTGAACGTAGTTTAGACTCTATTCATCAAGCACATCGCGTGATTGAGGAAATGGATCAATTACTTGAAACCGGTTTTAAAGGCCGTGAACTTAAATTAGTGAATACCATGATCCAAGAATTAGATTCTATCGAAGATGATACGGATCAAATGCAAATTCAATTACGTAAAATGTTGCTAGGTATTGAAAGTCGTTATAACCCAATTGATGTAATGTTCTTGTATAAAGTCATCGAGTGGGTGGGCGTATTAGCCGATCAGGCACAACGTGTTGGTTCTCGTATTGAATTAATGCTAGCTCGCTCTTAATTTTGACGACATTAACTACAACATAGGAAATTCACTATGGAAATTATTAATGCATACGGCTCGTGGTTAGTCTTAATTACCGCGGTATTCGGCTTTTTTATGGCATTTGGTATTGGTGCCAACGACGTATCAAACTCAATGGGTACCTCGGTTGGTTCTGGTACCATTACAGCCAAACAAGCAATTATTATTGCCCTTATTTTTGAATCTGCCGGGGCTTATTTAGCCGGTGGTGAAGTAACAGAAACCATCAAAAGTGGTGTGATCGACCCCACTCAATTTGTCGAAATGCCAGACGTATTGGCATTGGGAATGCTTTCTGCTCTCTTTGCATCAGGAGCTTGGTTATTTATCGCTACTAAAATGGGTTGGCCTGTTTCAGGTACTCACACCATCATTGGGGCTTTAATTGGTTTTGCTTGTATTACGATTGGTCCAAGTTCTGTTGACTGGTCTACTATCGGTGGGATCGTTGGAAGCTGGTTTATCACCCCCGTAATCGCAGGACTTTTAGCTTATACCATCTTTGCAAGTATCCAGAAACTCATTTTCGATACCGAAGAACCGCTGAAAAACGCACAAAAATACGGGCCTTACTACATGGCGATTACCGTATTCGTACTTTGTATCGTTACCATGGCAAAAGGTTTAAAACACGTTGGTTTAAATCTTTCCAACAATGAAACGCTCATTATTTCATTGCTTATCAGTGTTGTTGGTATGATTTTCTGCCATTTCTACTTCCGCAGCAAAGCATTTACAGCAAAAGCAAGAAAAGGATCGTTCGGATCAGTAGAAAAGATTTTTAGTATCTTAATGCTTTTAACCGCTTGTGCTATGGCGTTCGCACATGGTTCTAATGACGTAGCCAATGCAATTGGTCCGCTTTCTTCTGTGGTATCAATCGTGCAAAATGGCGGGAAAATCCTGAGTGGTGGTGATTTAGCTTGGTGGATTTTACCTTTAGGTGCATTAGGTATCGCTGTTGGTCTTATCGCAATGGGACAAAAAGTGATGGCAACCGTAGGGTCAGGAATTACAGATTTAACCCCAAGTCGTGGTTTTGCTGCACAATTTGCAACGGCGATGACTGTTGTTGTGGCATCTGGTACAGGTTTACCAATCTCTACCACACAAACTTTAGTGGGTGCAATCTTAGGTATCGGTTTCGCACGTGGTATTGCGGCGCTTAACTTGACGGTTATCCGTAACATCATTAGTTCATGGGTTGTGACGTTGCCTGCTGGTGCATTCTTTGCGATTGTAATTTTCTATATCCTTCGCGCGATTTTCCACTAGTATAATTATTAAAAGTGCGGTTATTTTTCATTTCATTTTCCGACCGCACTTTCTTCATGAATCTAGGAAGTATTATGTCAAAAGTGAGCAAACTTTTATTTTCTTGTGTTTTACTGGTCTCAACCATTGGGACAGTTCAAGCTGAAACGCAATATGTGACAGAAAATCTGAACACATATTTACGCCGTGGTGCAGGTGATCAGTTTAAGATCGCGGGTGCAATCCAGTCTGGCGAAGCCGTAACAGTCTTAGAACAACAAGGAAAATATACCCTGATTCGTGATAATAAAAATCGCGAGGCGTGGATTTTAACCTCTGAACTAAGTTCTACCCCTAGTAGCCGTGAAGAAAATCCAAGATTAAAAGCACAGGTTCAAGAATTAACGTTAAAGCTAAATCGTGTCGATTCAGATTGGCAACAACGCATAAACGAAATTCAACGCCGTAGCAAACAAGCTGAACAACAAAGCAGTGAATTGCTTGAGCAAAATTCACAACTTAAACGTGAATTAGAAATGACGAAAAATAAAAATCGTGATTTAGAAGCCATGCTTGATGCCAATAAACGTGAAATTGCGATTCAATGGTTTATTTATGGCGGTTCTGTGTTGGGCGTAGGTTTGTTAATCGGCCTTGTATTACCTCACATTTTACCAAGACGTAAACGCCGTGATAGCTGGTAATGACTCATCATTGAGGTAGGCATTTGCCTACCTTTTCTTTATATTTTGACGGGAGAGCAAAATGGAAATTTATCTTGTCGGCGGTGCAGTACGTGATCAACTTTTAGGTTTACCGATTAAAGATCGTGACTGGGTTGTCGTGGGTGCTACACCAGAAATGTTGTTAGCCCAAGGTTATCAACAAGTCGGCAAAGACTTCCCTGTTTTTCTGAATCCTGCCAATCATGAAGAATATGCGCTTGCTCGTACAGAACGAAAATCAGGTAAAGGTTACACCGGATTTATTTGTGATTTTTCAGATGAGATTACACTTGAACAAGATTTAATTCGCCGAGATCTTACTATTAATGCTATTGCACAAGACAAAGATGGCAAGCTGCACGATCCTTATCATGGTGTAGAGGATATTCATCAACGTATTTTACGCCATATTTCCCCCGCTTTTGCTGAAGATCCACTTCGTGTATTACGTGTTGCGCGCTTTGCTGCTCGCTTTCATCATTTAGGTTTCTCAATTGCCGAAGAAACCCTTAAATTAATGGCTGAACTTACTGAACAAGGCGAACTTGCCCACCTAACGGCTGAGCGTGTTTGGATGGAAACGGAAAAAGCATTAAACGAACCGCATCCTGAAATTTATTTTGAAACGCTGCATCAAGTTGGCGCGCTCAAAGTGCTCTTCCCTGAAATTGCGGCCTTAGATGGTGTACCGAACCCAGCCAAATATCATCCTGAAATTGATAGCTTTGTTCATACCATGCTCGTATTGCAACAAGCCGTTAAGCTTACAGAAAATAGCAATTTGAATAAAAGTGCGGTCCGTTTTGCTGCGATTTGTCATGATCTTGGAAAAGCCCTTACCCCAAAAGAAATATGGCCTAGTCATCATGGACATGAAAAAGCGGGGATTAAACCGACTCGCTCATTATGCAAACGCCTTAGAGTGCCTAATTATCTTCAAGAATTAGCTGAATTAACTTGCGAATATCACACGCATGCACACAAAGCATTAGAACTTCGCCCAGAAACGGTAGTGAAACTCTTTAATACTTTTGATGTTTGGCGCAAACCTCAGAGATTTGAGGAATTTTTATTGGTATGTTTATCTGATACTCGCGGACGAACTGGCTTTGAAAATAAAGAATATCCGCAAATTGATTACCTCAAAACACTTTATCAAACCGCTCTAGCTGTTGATGTGCAACAAGTGATTGCGGATGGTTTTGAAAAGCAAGGTATTCGAGATGAATTAACGCGTCGAAGAATTGCAGCAGTGAAAGCCGAGAAAACTCGCTTAAATGCTTAATCAAGCTTTACTAAAAGTCAACTAACCCTTACAATATGTGCAATTTTTTAGTAAATATTTTGTTATGAAATTATTAAAATCTCTTCTCGCACCTGTATTTGCAAGTGTGATCTTGTCTGCTTGTACACTTGATGCAGAGCGCCCAACAGATGTTCAACATATCGATAAGAACGATATTACGTGGCAACAGCACTTCAAAAAAATCAAACAAATTCAATCTTATAGTACAAAAGGACAAATTGGTTACATCAGTCCACAAGAGCGTTTTTCTAGTCGCTTTGAATGGCAATATCAAAACCCGAAAGCCTATAAGTTAAAACTTTATTCTCTGATTAGCAAAACGACGCTAACTATGGAAATGCATCCTAATGGCATGACAATTTCAGATAATAAAGGCAATCAACAATCTGATAAAAATGCCAAATTATTATTACGCGAAATCATCGGAATGGATGTGCCATTAGAGCACTTATCTTATTGGTTAAAAGGTCAGCCAGCAGATAACGCAGATTACCAAGTTGGAACGAATCATCTTTTATCCGAATTTAGCTACCCACTTGATGGCTCGATGTGGACAGCCGATTACTTAAGTTATCATGCCGATAATTCGATGCCTGAAAATATTCTGTTAAAGAACAAAAGCACATCGCAAACCCTAAAAATTCGTGTGGATGAATGGGCGTTCTAATGAAAACACATCACTTTTCGACCGCACTTTCAACTTCTCTTGGAAAGCCTAACCGCTTTCCAAGCCCCGCAAAACTCAAGTTATTTCTCTATATAAACGGTAAACTGCCAAACGGCTACCACGAATTACAAACTCTTTTCCAATTTCTTGATTTCGGTGATTGGCTCACCATCGATATTCGCCAAGATAAACAAATTCGCATCACTCCTGAAATTCCAGGCTTACCTCTAGAGCAAAATTTAATCTATCTAGCTGCCAAACTACTACAAGAAAAAACAGGATGTACACTCGGCGCAACAATTCATTTAGATAAAATTCTTCCAATGGGCGGTGGGATTGGCGGTGGCTCATCCAATGCCGCAACGACTCTGCTTGCTTTAAACTATTTATGGCAAACCCATTTATCCATTGATGAACTTGCCGAACTTGGGCTAAAACTTGGGGCTGATGTGCCTATCTTTGTTCATGGCCAAGCCGCTTTTGCAGAAGGTGTGGGTGAAAAAATTCAATACTGCGAACCACAAGAAAAATATTATGTGGTACTAAAACCTGAAACGGCAATTTCTACTGCAGTAGTTTTTAGCGCTCCCGATTTACCACGCAATACAGAAAAAAGATCCCTTGCCGAACTTTTGAATCAACCGTTTGCAAACGATTGCGAAAAAGTCGTGCGAACTCAATATCCTGAAGTTGAAAAAGCCCTACTATGGTTGCTACAATATGCACCAGCCAGATTAACCGGAACCGGGGCTTGTGTTTTTGCTGAATTTGATGATGAAAAATCAGCACAAGCTGTTTTCCAACAAAAACCGAAGGAATTTTTCGGCTTTGTTGCTAAAGGATTAAACGTTTCACCATTACATGCGATGTTGAAACAACTCTCGACCAACCAATCTATCTACACTCAACCTGAGGTTATATAAAATGCCAGACATTAAACTCTTTGCTGGAAATGCTACGCCTGAGCTAGCGAAAAAGATTTCTGAACGTCTTTACATTTCATTAGGCGATGCCACAGTTGGACGCTTTAGCGATGGTGAAATCCAAGTGCAAATTAATGAAAATGTGCGTGGTGCAGACGTGTTTATTATTCAATCCACTTGTGCGCCAACGAATGACAACCTGATGGAATTGATTGTAATGGTTGATGCTTTACGTCGTGCATCTGCCGGCCGTATTACTGCCGTTGTTCCTTATTTTGGTTATGCTCGTCAAGATCGTCGTGTGCGTTCTGCTCGTGTTCCAATCACAGCAAAAGTGGTAGCAGATTTACTTTCAACTGTAGGGATTGACCGCGTATTAACTTGTGACTTACACGCAGAGCAAATCCAAGGTTTCTTTGATGTACCGGTTGATAACGTATTCGGTTCACCTGTTTTACTTGATGACATCTTGAAGAAAACGGATCTTGTCAATCCTATCGTTGTTTCTCC
Organism: Parahaemophilus parainfluenzae; assembly: GCA_934834395.1. Taxonomy (GTDB): domain Bacteria; phylum Pseudomonadota; class Gammaproteobacteria; order Enterobacterales; family Pasteurellaceae; genus Haemophilus_D; species Haemophilus_D parainfluenzae_Q. The sequence continues at coordinate 11,796 of CAKVVS010000006.1, forward strand.
AGATATCGGTGGTGTTGTTCGTGCTCGTGCAGTTGCGAAATTATTAAATGATACAGAGATGGCGATTATCGATAAACGTCGTCCACGAGCAAACGTATCACAAGTTATGCATATTATCGGGGATGTTGCAGATCGTGATTGTATCCTTGTGGATGACATGATTGATACAGGTGGTACATTATGTAAAGCGGCTGAAGCATTAAAAGAACGTGGTGCAAAACGCGTATTTGCTTACGCAACTCACGCCGTATTCTCTGGCGCAGCTGCACAACATTTAGCGAGCGATGCCATTGATGAAATCGTGGTAACGGATACTGTGCCACTTTCACCTGAAATGAAAGCACTTGGTAAAGTACGCGTGCTGACTCTTTCAACTATGCTTGCTGAAGCAATTCGTCGTATCAGCAATGAAGAATCTATTTCAGCAATGTTTGAATAATTCTTTCGCTTAGCATTCATTTTAAAAGTGCGGTCAGAAAATCCAATGTTTTTTGACCGCACTTTTTTATGCTTCAACTAAAAATAAGGCAAAAAAAAAAGTGCCCCACTGGGGCACTACTCGGAAAGCAAAATAGATGTCGGCTATTTAAAAATAGCACTTGTTTTTAGTGATTTAAGAATACGGCAAAGTCCTTTATATTGCAAATAGCAATGTTCAAATTTGTGAGCTAAATCACGCTTTTTCTTCACTTTTTTATGTTTAATCGTTTTCGTATAAAAAAAGAGGAGCTGACTACTCCTCTTCTCCAGAAATAGAATTAAATTAGCCGTTAATAAATTTTTCGCCTAATTCAATATCCGCACGCAATGTTGGTAACATTGCTTCTAAAGCTTCTTGTTCAAATTTGCTTAAGGTACCGATTGGTAAAATTTCTTCTACCCCTTCTTTACCTAAACGTACAGGTTGAGCGAAGAAACGTGCGTATTTGCCATCACCTTCTACATAAGTACATTCAACCACAGTTTCGCCACTTAAGCCTTTCACTAATGAACGCGCAAAACGTGCTGCGGCTTGAGCCATAGAAAGTGTTGCAGAACCGCCACCTGCTTTTGCTTCAACCACTTCAGTGCCTGCATTTTGGATACGTTTTGTTAATGGTGCAATTTCCTCTTCTTTCCACTCAGCATACTGAACTTGTGAAAGTAATGGAAGAATCGTCACACCTGAGTGTCCACCAATAACTGGTACGCTTGTACGAGAAACATTTAAGCCTTTTAATTCAGATACAAATGTTTCAGAACGTAACACGTCTAAAGTGGTGACACCGAATAATTTACGTTTGTCGTAAACACCCGCTTTTTTCAACACTTCTGCAGCAATCGCAACAGTCGTGTTCACAGGGTTGGTGATAATGCCTACACAAGCTTTTGGACAAGTTTTTGCAACATGTTCAATTAAGTTACGCACGATACCCGCATTGATGTTGAAAAGATCTGAACGATCCATACCCGGTTTACGTGCTACCCCTGCAGAAATTAAAACGACATCAGCACCTTTAAGTGCAGGTGTTGGATCTTCTCCTGCAAAACCTTCTACTTTCACCGCTGTTGGGATATGACTCACATCTTTAGCCACACCAGGTGTCACTGGTGCAATATCATAAAGTGCTAATTCACTTTCAGCGGGTAATTGTAATTTAAGTAATAAGGCTAATGCTTGACCAATACCGCCTGCTGCGCCTAATACTGCAACTTTCATAAAATACTCCTCATGTATTAATTAATCCTAACTAGGTAGAATTTTAAAGTCTTAGTCATTAAATTACAAACAGAGAAATTCAATAATGCGATCTAGCTCAAACTTTTCAAACTGTAAATTTATTTTAATTGCTTAAAATGAATTTTTATGCAATTCTTATGCAAATTCCCCTATATGAGAATAACTATGTCAGATCAATTAACAAAAGCATTTAAAGAACTTCTTAATCAAGAACGATTTGCGTCTCAAAGTGAAATTGTTGAAGCCTTAAAAAAACAAGGATTTCAAACCATTAACCAATCTAAAGTTTCACGCATGCTAAGTAAATTTGGCGCGGTTCGTGCGAGAAACACGAAAATGGAAATGGTGTATTGCTTACCAAGCGAATTGAGTGTTCCCGCTACCAGCAGTCCATTAAAAAATCTGGTTTTGGATATCGATCACAATGATTTCGTTATCGTCATTAAAACCTCTCCAGGTGCGGCACAGTTGATTGCCCGCTTATTGGATTCCATAGGTAAACCTGAAGGCATTTTAGGCACGATTGCAGGAGATGACACCATTTTTGTGACACCAACAAAAGACACAACAATCAAATCGCTTTTAGGACAAATTCAAACGCTCTTTGAAAGCAATCTATAATGAATATCTTAGTAACCGGTGGAACGGGATTTGTTGGCAAACCCTTAGTTGAATCGCTACTTTCACGTGGCGATACGGTAACAGTATTAACTCGCTCTATTGAAAAAGCCCAATCTATTTTTCCTGAAAAAACACCACAATTTTTGACCGCACTTTCAACACTCAAAGACTTAAATGAATTTGATGCGGTCATTAATCTTGCCGGTGAGCCAATCTTCGATAAAAGATGGACACTTCAACAAAAAGAGAAACTGCGTCATAGTCGCATTGATTTAACACAACAGCTTGTTCAACTTATTAATCAAAGTGAATATCCCCCAGCCCTTATTTCAGGTTCCGCAACAGGAATTTATGGAAACTGTGGCGAAGACGTGATCACCGAAGATACCAATCCAAGTACTCAATTTACCGCGCAACTTTGTATTGATTGGGAAAATGCAGCAAAGCAAGCCAACACAAGAGTCTGTTTAGTGAGAACAGGATTGGTGCTTTCTCCAAAAGGTGGGGCTTTTGCTAAAATTCTACCGCTCTATCGCTTTGGATTAGGCGGCAAATTAGGGAATGGTGAGCAATATTGGAGCTGGATCGCGTTAGAGGATATGGTAAAAGGACTTCTCTTCTTACTTGACCATAATGATTGTGAAGGTGCATTTAATTTTACCGCACCACATCCCGTTAAAAACGGAACATTCAACCAATTATTAGGTCAAGCGTTACATCGACCTTGTTTTGCTCAAGTGCCTCAATTTTTACTCACCTCTCTTCTCGGTGAACGCGCTTGCATTATATTAGACAGTCAGAATGCCTATCCAAAACATTTGTTAGATTGCGGATTTACATTCCAATACTCAGAATTAAGTGATTACTTTCACAAAATATTTTAAAAACAAAAAGGCTGGTCAAAACCAGCCTTTATTATTTTTCATTATGCTAAATATTCCAAAAACTCTCCCACAGTGTGGAAAGATCCAAATACTAGCACTATGTCATTTTTATCGGCATTTTTAACCGCACTTTTTACACCTTCAGCTACAGAATCTTCAGAAAAACTTTTTGCTGATGGGCAAACGGTTGTTAATTTTGCATTTAAGTCGTCACCGGATTGACCACGGTAACCACCTAATGTCACACAATGCCATTGGTCAATAACGGAAGTCAGTTGGGAAAACACCGACTCCGCATCTTTATCTTTTAACATACCGCAAACGGCAATGATTCGACCTGAAATTTGTGTTTTAAGTGAGGTCAATTTTTCGGCTAAATATTTTGCCGCATGAGGATTATGTCCAACATCGATGATCACTTTTGGTAACTGTGAATAAGGGACATTCAAGCGTTCTGCCAGTTTTTCTAGCTGATTACCTTTCAATTGTTGGAAACGACCAACTAATTCCACTTCAATTAATGAACGTTTAATGGTCTCGACAGAAATATCAAAAGGTAATTGCTCAACAGCCGCCAAAGCGGTTGCTGCATTGGCTAATGGAATTTGGCAAAACGGCAAATTTTCTAACCGCACTTTGTTGCTCTGCCACATCCAAGTTTGCTCATTGACTTTAAACGACCAAGTGACATCTCGGCGTGAAACGTAGCAATGTAATTTCTCCGCTTGTTCTAGCATAGGTTGCGGAACATTGGGTTCGCCAATCACAACCGGTTTATTCGCACGGAAAATACCCGCTTTTTCAAAGCCGATTTCTTCGCGAGTTGACCCAAGAAAATCCGTATGATCAATATCAATACTGGTGATAACTGCCAGGTCATTATCTACAATATTCGTTGCATCCAAACGCCCGCCAAGTCCTACTTCAAGAATGACGACATCAAGCTTCGCTTGTTTAAATAAATGCAGCGCTGATAAGGTGCTAAATTCAAAATAAGTGAGAGACTGCGTTTTATTCTTTTCGATAAAATCAAAAGAAGCGGTATGCATTTCATCTGGCAAGTCTTGATTTTGAATACGAACCCGCTCGTTATAACGCAATAAATGAGGGGAAGAATACACACCCACACGCAAGCCGTGATTTAACAAAATGGTTTCAAGCAAACGGCACGTTGTGCCTTTACCATTTGTTCCCCCCACCGTGATCACATAAGGTGCGGGATTCAAAAGATCCAATTCTTCTGCCACCGATTTAATACGATCTAGCCCTAAATCAATGGCTTTAAAGTGACTGTTTTCCAAATAAGAAAGCCACTCAGCGAGTGGCGAAGTGGCTTTTAAATTCATTGTATTACTCATGTTCAACAACTTCTACTTCAACAAAAGGTGAAGGTTGATTGGTGAGTTTGCTTAAAAGGTTTCCAAGGGTTGAACGCATTTCTGAACGTTTCACGATCATATCAATCGCCCCTTTCTCGAGTAAGAATTCACTACGTTGGAAACCTTCCGGTAATTTTTCACGTACAGTTTGTTCGATAACACGTGGGCCTGCAAAACCGATTAATGCTTTTGGTTCAGCAATGTTCACATCACCTAACATCGCAAAACTTGCAGAAACGCCACCTAATGTTGGATCCGTTAATACCGAAATAAACGGTACACCTTTTTCACGCATTTTCGCTAATACCGCACTGGTTTTCGCCATTTGCATGAGTGAGAAAAGGGCTTCTTGCATACGCGCACCGCCACTTGCAGAGAAACACACAAATGGGCAATTTAATTCCATTGCTTTTTCTGCCGCTTTTACAAATTTTGAACCCACAACAGAGCCCATTGAACCGCCCATGAAACTGAAGTTAGATGCGGCAACAACTACAGGCATATTGTAAAGGGTACCGGTCATTGTGATTAACGCATCTTTTTCACCGGTTTCTTTTTGTGCAGCAGTAATACGATCTTTATATTTTTTTAAATCTTTAAATTTAAGAATATCTTTTGGTTCTAAATCAGCCGATAATTCTTGGCTTGAACCTTCATCTAATAAGGCTAAAAGGCGCTCACGAGCATCAATACGCATATGATGACCGCATTTTGGACAAACATATAAATTACGTTTTACTTCTTCACCGTAAAGCACTTGTTCACAAGAGGTACATTTTGTCCAAACCCCTTCTGGCACGTTTGCTTTACGTGATGTAGCGGAAGAGGTTCCTTTGCTAAAAATTTTATCAATCCAGCTCATTTTTTACCTTTTTTATTAACTAGAAAAGTTTGCGTATTTAATCATAATTTAGCGAAATTTGCTAGTCAGATGAGATTATCTTCTAAAAACAAAGGCCCTAAATTTTTCTGTGGAATCGCAAATTTTTCAGGATAAATCACATTGACTAAATATAAGCCTTCGGGTTTCGCTGTTGGCGCGGCCAATTTACGATCTTTTTGCTCTAACAACCATTTCATCCACTCAACGGGTTGATTGCCTGCACCGACTTCAATCAAGCTTCCAACAATGTTACGCACCATATGATGCACAAAGGCATTCGCTTGAATATCTACAATAATATACTGCCCTTTTCGCACCACATTTAAATGATGCACATTTCGCCAAGGCGTATTCGATTGACATTGTGCCGAGCGGAAAGAGGAAAAATCATTTTCCCCCAATAAGAACTGCCCCGCTTGGTGCATTTTCTTTTCGTCTAAATCTAAATGGCAATGGGTAATCCCTTCCGGCAAAATGGCTGAACGCAATTTATTGCAATACAAAATATAGCGATAACGACGCGCGGTTGCCGAAAAACGTGCATGGAATTGATCATCCACCACTTTTGCCCAACTCACTGAAATGTCATCAGGCAAATTTGCGTTAGTACCAAATGCCCATGCTTTTTCGGGGCGAACTGCTGTAGTTTCAAAATGCACCACTTGTCCTGTACCATGCACACCGGAATCTGTTCTGCCCGCACAAAACACTTCAATTTTTTCATTTGCCACGAAAGATAACGCTTTTTCTAATTCTTCTTGTACACTGCGCACTTTCTCTTGTCGTTGCCAGCCACAATACTGTTTTCCGTTATATTCAATACCTAAGGCTATCTTCATTGGAAAATACTCCTAAAACGATTTCGAATTTGACCGCACTTTGTCCGAAAAGAAAAAACACCAATAACTCAACATTATTGGTGTTCTTATCACAAGCTAAAAATTAAGCACGTTTGAAGTCAAATCACACCAATTTTTTAAACACCAGAATTTAATAAATAAAATCAAATAATTACCAATCATATAATTATTATTTATTTCCGAAACTATGCAAATTTTTCCGAAATTACAAAAGTTACAGGGCTATGATAATCTATTTTAAAATTAAAAAAAGCGTGATCTAATCTGATCGCACTTCGTGAATTTGAAACTCAAATCCTCACATCGTCAAACAGCAGACGATTAAATCGAATGGCAAAATTGTAGGATAAATACTGGAACTAATTCTTCATTCAAGCGATTTAGTCCCATTAGTGTATTACCAGTTGTTAATATTATAGCTGATAAGTAACGCGAAAAATGACTACACTTTTACACTTTTACACTTTTACAC
>CAKVVS010000007.1:0-16223 GCA_934834395.1 Parahaemophilus parainfluenzae
ACCCTTTTGAAGGTTATTTTTCCATTAACTTAAAAGACAATGATGGGCGTAGCATTTATGATGCTTCTTTCACCTTCTTAAAACCAAATAAATTACTCATTGCCTCCATTCAAGGTCCTTCTTATGAAGAGGCGCAAGAAGCTGTGAAACAAGCCACAAAAGAATTACACGGTGTTCGTCCAATGTTTATGTTGATGAATGTTTTCCGCTTGTTAGCTGAAAAATGGCAATGTGAATTAATCGGTATCCCTCACACTTCACAAGGTAAATACCGTTTATCTGCGCGCAGTAAAATCCTATTCAACTACGATGAATTTTGGCAGGAAAACCAAGGTCAATTAAAAGGTCAATATTGGCAATTACCGCTTGAAAGTACCCGCAAACCGCTGGAAGAAATCGCTAGCAAAAAACGTTCTATGTACCGAAAACGTTATGAAATGTTGGATGAAATGTCCAAGAATATTTCAAATTTTGAAAGTAAACACGGTTAATTCCGTGTTTCTTTTTAGGCTAAGTACAAAATAAATATAAAAACAATAATCTATCAATATCGAATACCACACATAAAAAGTTGTAATACATCTTTAAAAAGCTTTTGCTCTCTTCCTTTATAGTAGAATTGGAGGCTGGCAGAATTTAATATTTCATCTATTTTTTGAATAAAAAGATCAATTAACATGACAGGGAAATCATCACGGATAATCTTGCGTTTTTGTAAAGTACCAAAAAAATAATGCATGTATTGATACTTCTCTTCTTCCATTTCTTTAAAAAACTCCCGTAATTCTCTATCCTGTTCGTGATGTAAATCATGTAAAACTGGTACTGAGTATAACGTTTCCATAGAATCTTGCTGCATTGATAAAATTTTTGTAATAATTTGACTTAGATCTGATTGACTATCTAGCAAATTATCAAAATCTTCTCGCATCTTATTTTTCTGTTCTTCAAAGATACACTTCACAAGTGCCTGCTTAGTAGGAAAATATTTATAAAACGTTACTCTACTTACATCTGCTACCCGACAAATTTCTGCTACAGAGGTTAATACCCAGCCTTGTTCATAAAACAATTTAGTCGCAATCTGTTTTAGTAAAACATTTTTTTTCATAACCAACTCCTTAAGTAGCAATAACATAGCCGAAAGCCTTTAATTGTCAAATGTCAAATTTGAGAAAAATTCTTATTTACTTTCGTATTGTGATTGTGTTAGGTTTACATTATTAATTAGTTACTGCAAAAAGTGTAAACTTTAAACTAAAATGAAGCCTAGGAGAACCCATGAACAAGTTATCCCCACGACTCAGCCTCATTAGCCTTTGCCTGATGAGTGCCTACTCTTTTTCTACCCATGCCGAAGAAAGTCAGCAGACCACAGTACTAGACGAAATCACAGTGACCGGTGAAAAATTTGAACGTAGTCAATCTTCGACTGGTTCAAGCACCTCCGTGGTAACCGCTGAGCAACTCAAACGAGAAGCCAATTTACTGTCTGCGACCCAATTATTAAAACGCGATGTGAATATTTTAGACACCGGTTTGGGCAATGACTTACCTACTGTGCGTGGCGTTGACGGGTCCGGCCCGGCGGTAGGTGCGGTGGCATTTTTTGCCGGTTCACGTCCACGTTTAAATATGCAAATTGATGGTAGAACTTCCAGCTATAACGAACTGGCGTTCGGTACAAAATCCCTCTGGGATATGAAACAGGTGGAAATCTATCGTGGAGCACAAAGCTATGCCCAAGGGCGTAACGCCATTGCCGGTGCGGTGGTCATGACCAGCAATGACCCAACGCAAGAATGGGAAGGTGCTGCGAAATTAAATATGGGGAATCATCGATTGGCACAAACGGCGGCCCTAATTTCTGGTCCAGTAGTGAAAGACGAATTAGCGTTTCGTTTAAGCGTAGATCATCAGCAACGGGAAACTGCTGTAGATTTACCACATTACGATCCCGTCGGCAACCCGCATTGGTTTAAAGCCACCAATACCCGCGCCAAATTACTCTGGACGCCGTCTGCGTTGCCAGATCTCTATAGCCGTTTAACGTTCAATCATTTAAACGCGCGAGCACCACAAAGCGAAACAGAGTTACAACCTAATTCACCACGTTACACGCCGGAACGCCCGGTATTCCAAACACGCTCTGCCAGCACTATTTGGGACATTGGTTATCAACTCTCAGAGCATTGGAAATGGGAAAATAAATTGGTTTATACCCACTTTATTCACGATAGAAAAACAACTTCGCCATTCAACACCGCATTGCCGCCAAATCGTCGAGGTGTTCCGGCTCGTGTTGATGGCAATGAATTCAAAATTGAACCCATTGTAAAATACGAAAACGAAAAATACCGTGGGTTATTCGGTTTGTTCTATTTCAATGCGAAACAAGATGAAAGTGTTACGATGCTCAACGGACGCATTGCTCGCACGCCGATTACGACAAATTTTAATGATAAAACGAAAACCAAGGCGGCCTTTGGTGAAATTACCTTTACACCGGATATTCCGTTTGAATTGACGCTTTCTGCCCGCTATGAACAGGAACATCATCAGCGTAAAGGCAAAAGTGCGATGTTTTCCATCAACCGGGATAAAAAATACAATGTCTTCCTGCCAAAAGCAGACATTGCATGGAAAATTAACGATGATCAACGCTTAGGCTTTAAAGTAGGCAAAGGTTATAACCCAGGTGGTGCCGGTGTGACTTTCGGTGTGCCGTACACCAGCTATGAATATGACGCGGAATATGTCTGGAACTACGAACTTTATCATCGTTGGACATCCGCAGATAAACGCCTACGCATTAACAGCAACCTATTCTATAACGACTACAAAGACATGCAGTTACCGTTCACTCTTGGTCCAAATTCCATCGTGATCCGCAATGCCGATAAGGTCGTTACCTATGGCGCGGAAATAAATACCGAATGGCAGGCCACGGAGAAACTGGCACTCAATGCGGGCATCGGGATGTTAAAAACCGATATTAAACGTTATCCAAACAGCAGCATTGAAGGGAATAAACTCGCTCGCGCACCGAGTTTCAGCGGAAAAGTGGGGGCCAATTATCGTCTTCTTGACCACCTAGAAATTGGCACCAATTACAGCTACAACAGCAGTTATTATTCCACTGCCGACAACTTAGCCAATGGTAAAGTAGGACATTATGACCAACTTGATGTTTATTTAGCGTACGACTTTAAGCATGCCAGAATCACGCTCTATGCCGACAACGTACTTAACTCACGCAAAGATATCTTACTCGTACCGCGCTCAGGCGACATTACCCGTCAGCCGGAACGTCAAATTGGACTTTCTACCGAGTTAAGATTCTAAGCAATGAGTAAGCACCACCAACACATTTGCCAACCTGTTGCCGCGCAATTACGCGCTTCAATGTGGTTGGCAACCTTCGCCCAAGGCTTAAAAATCGGGATTTGGCTTTTGATGATCCACATTGTGTTCACCGTCAGTCAATCTCTTACACTTCCTTATTGGCAGATTTTATCGCTGCTTGCTATTTCTATTTTGTATTACACCTGCAAAATTAAAGCGCACGATAAGTCTCATTATGCGGCCTTTGAATTGGAAAAAATTCTACGCCAACAGCTTGCAAAAAAAATCAGTCAATTATCGTTAGGCAAAGTCAATGAAATTGGGTCTGGCGGTTTAACGAAAGTGCTGTGCGATGACGTAAACGAATTGCACACTTTTGTTGCCGATGCACCGCCACTTAAAGCGGAGGCTTATTCCACACCAATTTTTGTATTAGCAGCATTGTTTTGGTTAAATTGGCCCATGGCATTGGCTGTGGTGATTTTCCTTGTCGTGTTGTTTACGATTCTGCAACGTTTAATGCAAAAAAGTCGATTGAATTATCGTGATTACGGTGCTGCTGTGAGTCAAATCAATAGCGCGATTATTGAATATATTCAGGGTATGAGCACGATTCGTACCTTTGATGCGGGACAAAGTTCGTACAGCCGTTTTAGCACCGCATTGGAAAATTTTAATCAGGTTATCTTCGCTTTTTTAGCCAAAGTGGGTGCCCCAACACGTCTTGCCCGTTCGCTCTTTACGCCAATGCCGATCATGTTGTTTTTGATCGTGTTAGGCGTGTATTTACACTCACTTGCGCTGCTTTCCACCTTTGGCTTTTTTGCCTTTTTAGTGTTAGCCGCCGGCTTAATTGAAACCATGCATCCGTACATGGGGCTGTTTCATTTGTTGGAACGTTCCCGCGCCGCCATTGAACGCATTAACGAAATAAAAACGTTGGAAAATGCCACCGCACTTTTACCGTTACAAACGCCGAAGGGGTATGCAGTTCAATTTGAACAAGTTAATTTCAGCTATGATGCCGACAAAGCGACGCTAAAAAATATCGACTTCAGCGTGCCGCAAAATAGCTTTACCGCCATTATTGGCACCTCAGGCTCCGGCAAAACCACCTTACTCAATTTGCTGTTGCGCTTTTGGGATGTCGATAGCGGAAAAATCACCTTAGGTGATGCAGATATTCGTCATATGGAACAGGATCAACTTATGAAATATTGTTCGGTCGTATTTCAGGATAATTTCTTATTTTCTTGCTCTATTGCCGAAAACATCGCTTACGGCATAGAAAATGTGACGGAAGAAGCCATTATTAATGCCGCCAAACAAGCCCGTATTCACGACTTTATTATGACCTTGCCGGAGCAATATCAAACGAAAGTGGGGGAACGCGGACAATTATTGTCAGGCGGACAAAAACAACGTATCAGTATAGCCCGCGCCTTTTTACAAAATCGCCCGATTTTATTGCTAGATGAACCCACGGCTTTTTCCGATGCAAAAAACGAGGCGGATTTAATGCAGGCATTTCATGCGCTGATGCAAAATAAAACAGTGATCATGGTGGCGCATCGCCTGTCTAACATTACCCAAGCCGATCAAATTATTTATTTAGAGAACGGAAAAATCATCGCTCAAGGCAATCACCAAGCCTTGTTGCAAACCAATGTCGCCTATCAAACCCTTTGGGCAGAATATCAACGGGCAAAATCTTGGACGATACATTAGAGAATGTTATGCAATCTTACTTTAATCCCGAAACTCAACGTGTAAAAAGCCTGTGGCAAACTTATCACGCCTTATTTGCCGCCGCCCAACAGCAACAAAGCGCATTCTTACGCTGTCTTGCTTTTGCGGCACTGTCTGCAACTTTATTCGGCGTGGCTATCGGCTTGCTGTATCCGCTGCTTTTAGCATTAGAACAAACTGAAGCAGGACAAAGTGCGGTCATTTTTTGGAGTGTTTTATGTGGCGGACTTTTAGTCACCAGCCTCCTTTTCCGCATTTGGGCGGAATATTATGACACTAAAGGCGATTCATTTTTGGCGACATATCAATTGAGACGTCAACTGGGCGAAAAACTTCGCCGCGTATCTCTTGCCGTCCTCAGTGGATTTCGTGTAGGCGAACTCAGTGCCGTTGCCATCCAAAGTATTAATGAAGCGACGAATTACGCTTTCAGTTTAATCAGTATTCTAATTTACGGCATCGTAACACCGGTGTCTGCCGCCCTTTGTCTTTGTTTCTTTGATTACCGCTCTGGGCTGCTGATCTTCATTATTTTTCCGCTTATCGTGCCACTTTATTTATGGCGGAGAAAAGCTTTCCGTCGTGGATTTAGTATTTTGGCAGAAGCTAATCAGCGACTTAAAGGCGAAACCATTGAATTTGTGCAGGGCTTGGAAATTCTGAAATCAACAGGGCAAACTGAAAACAAACAACATATTTTCAACCGTGTGATTGAAGATGTCGCCAACATTCAACGCATCGGCACTAAAAAAGGTGAACGTCCGAATTTGATTATTACCTCAAGCATTCAATTCAGCCTGATTGCGGTATTAATTGTTGGCACATTTTGGGTGATTTCCGGTAGCGCTCATTGGGTATTGTTAGCCACAGTGCTGATTTTAATTGCGCGAATTTCAGATGTGTTGAACTTCTTCGTACAAATGTCTTCGCTCTTAGAAATTTTTGTGATCAGCTGTGAAAAATTTGAAAAACTGATGGCATTGCCTGAATTGGCGGAAAATCATGGCAGCAGATTACCCACAGATTATCGCATTCGCTATGAGCATGTCCGCTTTGGTTATAATGCTGAAAAAACTATCCTAAATGACATTAATCTGGACATAAAACCTAACAGCCTCAATGCTTTTGTGGGCACCAGCGGTTGTGGTAAAACAACATTACTACGATTGTTGTTGCGTTATGCTGATCCGCAATCAGGACGAATTACGATCGGCGGTATCGATATTCGGGATGTTAGCCAAGAACAGCTCATGAGATTAATTTCTGTGGTGTTTCAAGACGTATATTTATTCCAAGACAGCGTATTAAATAACATCCGAATGGCAAAACCCAATGCTACTGATGAAGAGGTGATTCATGCCTGTAAACTTGCCCAATGCCACGATTTTATTCAGGCATTACCACAAGGCTATCAAACGCAAGTTAATGAAATTGGGAGTAATTTTTCAGGCGGTGAAAAGCAACGACTTGCGATTGCCCGCGCGATTTTAAAAGACGCACCGATTCTCATTTTAGATGAACCAACAGCATCGTTGGATACTCGTAATGAGCTGGCAGTGCAAAAGGCGCTGGATCAGTTGGTTAAAGACAAAACCGTGTTGATTATTGCTCACCGACTTTCCACTATTGTGGGAGCGCATTGCATTTATGTGTTGGAAAACGGCTGCATTGCCGAACAAGGCACGCATCAAACACTCTTAGAACAAAAAGGACGTTATGCAGCATTTTGGCAATATCAACAACAAGGCAACATCACTCACTAAACAGGATTGGGCACTCCTTGCCACTACCTCCGGTTTTAAATTCTGTTTAGTGGCGTTTTATATGATTGGCCTGATCACCATGTTAAAAGAGATGGGGTTCGATCTTAAACAGCTTAGTTGGTTCTATTTGCTTGGTGGAATAGAAATGGCGAAATTCATCATTTCACCGTTAATTGAACGCTATCGCCTCAAGCGTATTGGGCAGTTTCGCGGTTGGTTATGCCTTTCCTCGCTAATCATTTTTATTGCCCTATTCATGTTGCATTTCATACAACCGCAACGGGATTTTATACTGCTTATGGTGGCGTGTGTGCTATTGAACCTAAGCAGTCTATTTTTCGGTTGTGCGGCGTTGGGGCTGACGTGTGCCATCCTGCCTTTTGAGCAACGTGGCTTTGGCGGTGTTATTCAGGTGATCGCAGGACGCGTGGGTAAAATGCTTGGCGGCGGTTTGGTGTTACTGATTTATCATCATTACGGCTGGCAAAGTGCGGTGGATTTAATCAGTGTTTTTGCGCTACTGCTGATCCTACAAATCAGCCTATATTCCGAACCTACAGTTGCGGCTGAATCGCAAAATCCGCCATTGCGTTTTTTATTCACGCGTTTTTTTCACTTTTGGCGACAACCGCACATTCCGCTCAGCTGGCTGATATTATTGTTGCTCGTGTTTATTCCCAGTGGCATGGTGGTCAGCAGTTTCATCCCACGCCTAAATGCCTTGGGCTGGAGAAGCCAACACATTGGGCTATTACTTTCCGTATTCGAACCCCTTTGTGCTATCACCTTTGCTCCACTCAGCGGCCTATTACTCAAAAAATATTCTCGATTTTCCGTCACCCAATGGGTATTATTTAGCCAAATTTTTGCCTTCTGCTTATTTATTTTATTTGAATATGTCGGCACAGATTTTCCTTATCTTATCGCTGTACCAATCTTATTATTAAGTATTACTTACGCATTACTTGTGCCGTGCTTGCTGGCTATTATCCTTGACTATTCATCTAAAGCTTATGCTACATTGGATAGTTCACTACAATTTTCTGTTGCATTACTAGGCGCATATTTAGCTGGTTTTATTTCACTCAGATTGATCAATACATGGGGATACGTTACGGTATATTGGATTGTGGCAACCATTGCATTTGCTATTTGGTACTTTTTTAAGAACTACAATCAAAAATCATAAGAGTGTGATGATGAAATGCTATATACCTCTTATTCTTCTAAATAAATCAATTTTAAATTAAATCTCACCACATAAATTTAATTCATGTAAACGATTGCTAACCTTGCTATTATTACATTCTTTTAAAAATCACACTTTGCTTTTTTGCTCATTTTGTGTAGAATACGCGCTCGGCTTATTGACTAATCCGAACACAAGGAGTTCTCCATAATGGAAGCATCAAAGAAAAAGATGAAATTCCCTTCCGCATTTAGCATTCTTTTTATTATTCTTCTTATTGCTATTGGTCTTACTTGGCTTATTCCCTCAGGGTCCTACTCTAAACTTTCCTACGACAGCACCGAAAATCATTTTATTGTCAAAACCCACGGAATTCCCGATCAAAGCTATCCAGCAACAGAACAAACCCTGAATCAACTCAATATCAAAATTCAACTTTCTCATTTCACCAACGGCATTATCAAAAAGCCGATTGCTATTCCCGATACCTATCAACGCATTGAACAACACGAAAAAGGCATTACTGATATGATTAACGCTATGGTGGATGGCACCATTGAAGTCGCGGATATTATGATTTTTATCTTCATACTCGGTGGAATGATTGGTGTGATAAACAAAACAGGAGCATTCAATGCCGGATTAATGTCTCTCACCAAAAAAACAAAAGGAAATGAATTCTCTGTTGTCTTTGCTGTCTGCGTGTTGATGCTGCTAGGCGGTACGGCTTGTGGTATTGAAGAAGAAGCCGTGGCCTTCTACCCAATTCTTGTTCCTGTCTTTTTAGCCTTAGGTTATGATTCTATTGTCTGTGTTGGTGCCATATTCCTTGCCGCATCAATGGGTACAGCCTTCTCTACAATCAATCCATTCTCCGTTGTTATTGCCTCAAACGCGGCAGGGATTCCATTTACTGAAGGGATGGGATTTCGCACACTGGGACTTATTCTTGGTGGAACCTGTGTAATAGCCTATATGTATTGGTACTGTAAAAAACTGCGTGCTAATCCTGAATTTTCTTATACCTATGACGATCGCCAAACCTTCTATGATCTCTATATGAAAGATATTGATCCGAATGCAACCGTTGAATTTACCTTTAGAAGAAAACTGATTCTGATTCTATTTAGTGGCGCCTTTCCTCTCATGGTATGGGGTGTGATGTTTGGGGGCTGGTGGTTCCCTCAAATGGCGGCTTCCTTCCTAGCCATTACCATCATTATTATGTTTATCAGTGGATTGCCTGAAAAAGATGTCGTAAATGGATTTACTCATGGTGCTTCTGAATTAGTCGGCGTCGCATTGATTATCGGGCTCGCTCGAGCAGTTAATATCATTCTAGAGCAAGGAATGATTTCTGACACTATTCTCGATTATATGACTCATCTTGTTGGTGGAATGAATGGTGGTGTCTTTATTATTGGTCAGCTCATTGTCTTCATTTTCTTAGGATTGGTTGTACCTTCCTCTTCAGGCCTTGCCGTACTCGCTATGCCAATTATGGCACCGCTGGCTGATACTGTTGGCATTCCAAGAGATATCGTGGTATCGGCTTACAACTGGGGACAATATATTATGTTATTCCTTGCGCCAACAGGATTGGTCCTTGTCACGCTACAAATGCTTGGTATTCCATTCAATAAATGGCTGAAATTTGTCATGCCAATCGTGGGCGGTCAATTTGTTATCTCATCGATACTTCTCCTCATTCAAGTATTTATGTATGCACAATAAGCAATCAAATAAAAAGCCACGCAATCTTGCGTGGCTTCTTTTTATCATCTGATGTTATTTGACAAACTCATCAAACTCTAACTCATAATCATCACCATCTCTGGTGTATTTGATATAACGTGGAAATTGTTCACCTGAGAATTTCTTCACCATAATATCCTTATTACCTGTTTTAAATGAATAAGTGATTTCAGTGACAGTTTGCTTGTTATATTGGATCTGTTTTTCCACTTTCTTCACATTCACATTTTCCATTGGGTAAAGTTTTTTACCATTTGTGATTTGGAAACTGGTTGGCAATTTATCGTAATAGCTCAACTGAAATGCCATGGTGAATAAGTCAAAAGTCGGTAATGTTAACGGTTCGGTTTCTAACCCATTTTTCACTTTACCGTATTCAATGGTTGTTGGTGAAATTTTAGAAATGGCATAAGGCTTACCATTACGCACATCTTGATAATTCACCATTTTAAATTGACTCGCAGTTTGTGAACCACGAGAAGTAAACACAATATTGTACAACGGAACATTAATTTTTGCATTGACTGAATACTGTGAACCATCAGCCTTAAAATGCACGTACGCAGGCATTAAATAATTCGAACTGTATTTAATATTATAATCTACCGCAGACCATGCTGTTGGCACATAAGCAATTAATGCAGCAAAAAGGATTTTAAATAACTTCATTGGTTGTCCTTATATATAAAAATAGGTTGCCCTTTAGAGTATCACAGCGAGAAGAAGTTCCCCATTAAAAAACCATCTTATCCGCAGACAAGATGGTTTTCATTTATATTAGCTTAATGGGAGATTATAAAACTGCACCCGCCATTAAGAAACCGAATAAAACAGATAAACTGATTGCAATCACACCCGGCACTAAGAATGGGTGGTTGAATACATATTTACCGATACGAGTTGAACCAGTGTCATCCATTTCTACTGCCGCAATTAAGGTTGGGTAAGTAGGAAGGATAAATAATGCTGATACTGCGGCAAATGCTGCAATTGCTGCTTCCGGCGAAACGCCTAATAAAATTGCAGTTGGATATAATGCTTTTGCAGTTGCGGCTTGTGAGTAAAGTAAGGTACTTGCGAAGAACAAGATTACCGCTAAACTCCAAGGGTATTGTTGTAAGAACTCGGCTGATACCGCTTTGATTTGCTCGATATGACCTTCAACGAAAGTATTACCTAACCATGCTACACCAAGTACACAAATTACCGCTGACATACCTGATTTAAAGGTTGCTGCATTAGTAATTTTTGCAGTATCCACTTTACATGCCATAGTGATAATCGCTGCAGTCGCAAGCATGAAAGAGATAATGGCGTTATCGCGAGAAAGAATTGGGTTTTGAATTAAACCAACTGTTTTACTGATTGCAGTTGCATAAAGCATGACCACTAAAATCGCGATAAGGAAAATTGCAACAGAACGTTTTGCATAAGGTTTGATCTCAATTTGCATTTCACCACGCATAGTAATTAAACCTTTTGCTAGACGATCTTGGTAAACTTCATCATCTTTCAAATCTTTACCAAGGAAGTTACAAATCACCGCAGTAATCATACATGCTGCGTAAGTAGTTGGGATCCAAATACCTAATAATTGTAAGTAACTTAAACCAAAGTTTTTCTCTAATTCAGCAGAAAGGAATACCACCGCAGCAGAAATTGGAGACGCTGTAATCGCAATTTGTGAAGCGATAACCGCAATAGAAAGTGGACGTGAAGGACGAATACCTTGTTCTTTTGCCACTTCAGCAATCACTGGAAGTGTTGAGAACGCTGTGTGACCAGTACCCGCAAGTACAGTCATAAAATAAGTCACTGTTGGTGCGAGGAAAGTGATGTATTTTGGATTTTTACGTAGGATTTTTTCAGCCATTTTTACTAAGAAATCCATACCACCCGCAACTTGCATTGCCGCAATCGCCATGATTACAGACATGATAACTGAAATTACATCAAACGGAATGGCACCCGGTTTTAAGCCAAGCAGTGAAAGTGCCACAACACCCATACCCCCCATGAAACCGATACCAATACCGCCTAATCTAGCCCCTAGGTAAATAAAGAGTAGGACGACTAAAAGTTGAGCCCAAATCATAATATTTTCTCCATATTAATTTTAAAAATAATTCCGGAACATATATTAACAACAAACTAGTGCATTATCTATATTTATTAATTGGATTAATCTATTTTATCCGAAAGTGCGGTTAAAATTTGATTCAAATTCTGACCGCACTTTCAATGACTTTCCTAGAAGTCCTCAAAGTATTGTTGAATCACTTTTGGATCTTTTGTTTGTGTTAAGGCTAATTGCAATAACACTCGTGCTTTTTGCGGATTCAATGTACCTGAAGCCACAAAGCCATATTTAGAATCATCCACTTCAGCATCACGCGTTGTGTAACCTGTCGGCACACGAGATGAACGTACTACCACAACGCCATCTTTCGCCGCTTTTTCTAAACGTTCTAAGTGTGCGGCATTCACGTTACCATTACCTACACCCGCTGAAACAATACCTTGATAGCCCGCATCTAATAATGAATTTAACGGCTCAATTGGTGCATTAGAATAAGCATAAACAATGCCCACTTTCGGCAAGCTGTCTAATTTATCTACGTTAAATGGTGTGTTCACGGTATGTTTGCTTTCAGGCGAACGTTCGTAATCCACTTTACTATTATGGATATAACCTAATGTGCCATAGTTTGGTGAGTGGAATGTTTGTACTGCAGTGGTGCTCATTTTGGTCACATCACGCGCACCTAGTACTTCCCCATTCATTGCCACTAACACACCACGACCCGATGATTTTTTATCGGTTGCCACCACGACTGCGTTATAAAGATTTAACGGACCATCCGCACTTTTTTCTGTCGCTGGACGCATTGCACCCACTAATACAATTGGTTTTTCACATTTTGCTGTAAGATCTAAGAAATAAGCGGTTTCTTCCATGGTATCGGTACCATGAGTAATCACGAAACCATCAGTATCTTTACATTGTGCATTAATCGCTTTCGCTAATTTTAACCACACATCATCGCTCATATCTTGTGAACCAATTTTTACAATTTGCTCACCTTTTATATTTGCAAGCTGCTTAATTTCGGGCACCGCATCAATTAGTGCATCAACATTGAGTTGCCCTGCTTTATAAGCAGAAGAAACGGCAGTTTCGCCACTTCCGGCAATCGTGCCACCTGTTGCTAAAATTGTAATATTAGGTAATTCCGCAGCTTGTGCGATCGAAAAACCAAATCCGAGCATCATAAGTGCCGTTAATTTTTTTAATTTCATGCGCGTCTCCTTTCACGTTTTATAATCTAAGTTTGGCTATTCTCTACTTAATTAGGCGTAGAATAAACACAAAGATAAGATATTTATGATCCCGATCACATTTTTATTGATCCGATTGTATAAGCTTTCGCCAACGTTGCGTTTCCTTGATAATTTTTTTGAAAGATAACTAAAGTGCGGTTATACTTAAAGCCTTATTTCATCTGAAGATAAACTCTTATTCATTATCAAAATTAAGTTGAGAACAACATGCAAGAATTTATGCCTCAAGCAATTGAATTTGCTCAAAAACACACTTTTTTAACGATCGCATGGTTTGCTGTCCTTTTTATGACACTTTTCACCTTTTTTAAAAGTGCGACACAAAAATATCGCGTCATCACCAACCCTGAAGCGGTTCGCTTAATGAACGATGAAGAAGCCGTGGTGATTGATTTACGCCCTATTGATGAATTCCAACGCGGCCATATCATTGGTAGCGTCAACTTGCTTCCAACTGAAATTAAAAATCAAAATGTAGGCAAAATTGAACATCACAAAGAAAAACCGCTTATCATTGTGGATGTTAACGGTGTTTCTTCTGCTACATCCGCAGAACTTTTAACCAAACAAGGCTTTGAAAAAGTTTATGTGTTAAAAGACGGTTTAGCGGCTTGGGCGGGTGCAAATTTACCATTAGTAAAAAAACATAAGTAAGGATCCTCTATGTCTGAACAAAATCAACAACCTGAAGTAGCAGCTGAAGAGCAACAAGAAGCGGTACTTCAAATTCAACGTATTTATGTAAAAGATGTTTCTTTTGAAGCACCAAATCTTCCTCATATTTTCCACCAAGAATGGAAACCAAAACTCGGCTTCGACTTAAGCACTGAAGCGGTTCAAGTAGGTGAAGATTTATACGAAGTCACTTTAAACATCAACGTAGAAACCACCATGGAAGATTCTGGTGATGTGGCATTTATTTGTGAAGTGAAACAAGCTGGCGTATTTACAATCAGCGGTTTAGAAGATGTTCAAATGGCACACTGCTTAACATCTCAATGCCCCAATATGCTTTTCCCTTATGCACGTGAATTGATTTCTAACTTAGTAAATCGTGGTACATTCCCGGCATTAAACCTTTCTCCGGTAAACTTCGATGCGCTGTTCATTGATTACATGAACAAGCAGCAAGCAGCAGCGGAAGCAGAAGAAAATCAGGAAACCCAACATTAATTGTGATGAGGGCAGGCGATATCGTCTGCCCTTTTATTTTAAAGGTGATTGAAATGAACCCATCCCAATCTCCAATTACCATTCTTGGTTGCGGTTCTTATGGAACAGCACTCGCTATCTCATTTTCTCGCAATGGCTCTCCAACCTATCTTTGGGGGCACAATCCCGAGCACATTAATCAAATGCAACAGGAACGTCAAAATCGCCGTTTTCTACCTGATATTGAATTTCCAGAAAGTTTGCATTTAGAATTAGATTTGAAAACTGCGCTTGATCAAGCTAAAGACATTTTAATTGTGGTGCCAAGCCATGCTTTTGGTGAAATTCTATTAAAAATTCGACCGCACTTAAAACCTGATCATCGTTTAATTTGGGCAACTAAAGGATTAGAACGTAACACTGGCCGATTACTACAAGAAGTAGTGGAAGAAACCTTAGGTAAAGCAATTCCAACCGCAGTGCTTTCAGGTCCCACTTTTGCGAAAGAATTGGCTCAAGGTTTACCAACAGCGATTACCCTTGCCTCTCGTAATGAAAAGTTTGCCTTAGAATTTCAAGCGCGAATTCATTGCAGTCAGCATTTTCGGGTGTATGTAAACCAAGATATGATTGGCGTTCAATTAGGTGGCGCCATTAAAAACGTAATTGCGATTGGCGCAGGTATTTCAGATGGTATGGGATTTGGTGCCAATGCCAGAACGGCATTGATTACCCGTGGAATTGCGGAAATTACTCGCTTAGGTGTAGCCATGGGCGCGAATACACAAACCTTTATGGGCATGTCTGGTTTAGGTGATTTAGTGCTCACTTGTACCGATAACCAATCCCGTAACCGTCGATTTGGTTTAATGCTTGGCAAAGGGACTGATAGCCAACAAGCCATGGATGAAATTGGTCAGGTGGTGGAAGGGTTTTATAACACCAAAGAAACCTATTTATTGGCGCAACGACAAGACGTGGAAATGCCGATTACAGAACAAATTTACCAAATGCTCTTTTGTGGTAAAAGTGCACAAGAAGTCGCACTGAGCTTATTAGGTCGTGAACGAAAAGGCGAATAAGGAGAAAAAATGACGTTAGAAGTATGGCAACACATTCGCCAAGAGGCAAAAGAATTAGCAGAATGCGAACCAATGCTCGCAAGCTTTTTCCATTCCACCATTTTAAAACATCAAAATCTTGGCAGTGCCTTGAGTTATTTACTTGCAAATAAACTGGCTAACCCGATCATGCCGGCAATTTCGCTACGTGAAATTATTGAAGAAGCCTATCAGGCCGAGCCCAATATCATTGACTGTGCTGCTTGTGATATTAAAGCTGTGCGCCACCGCGATCCTGCTGTGGAATTGTGGTCCACACCATTGCTTTATCTAAAAGGTTTTCACGCTATTCAGAGCTATCGAATTACCCATTATTTGTGGAACCAAAATCGAAAAGCACTCGCACTTTATTTACAAAATCAAATTTCAGTGGCTTTCGATGTGGATATTCATCCTGCGGCCAAAATTGGGCACGGCATTATGTTTGACCACGCTACCGGTATTGTTGTCGGCGAAACTTCGGTAATTGAAAATGATGTGTCTATCTTACAAGGTGTTACCCTCGGTGGTACAGGTAAAGAATCCGGCGATCGCCATCCAAAAGTACGAGAAGGTGTGATGATTGGAGCAGGGGCAAAAATTCTCGGTAATATCGAAGTGGGCAAATATGCCAAAATTGGTGCCAACTCTGTTGTACTTCAACCTGTGCCTGAATATGCCACCGCTGCAGGTGTACCTGCTCGTATTGTCGGCAAAGACAAAGCGGCAAAACCGGCATTTGAAATGAATCAATATTTTATCGATGATGATATAAATCTAAATATTTAAGGAATCGATATGATTAACAAAGACACCCAACTTTGTATG